>DAOVEQ010000016.1 GCA_030668905.1 Thermococci archaeon | reverse complement strand
CATATCGTGAATTCAGGTTTATCAAGAATTGGATCTGAAAAACTGAAGTTTAATGGGATTAAGATCTTTACAGATGGATCTTTAGGAGCCAAAACAGCTGCTTTGTCCTTCAATTATGAAAGAACTGAGCAGAATGGTACTTTAATCTATAAAGACGAGGAACTTATGGAACTAATAAAAAAGATCGATAAAAATGAACTGCAAGCAATGATCCACTGCATAGGTGACAGAGCAATAGAACAGGTATTGGATTGTTTAGAGAACGTTCCAAGAAAAATAAGACATAAGATAGAACATGTGGAGATAACGAATGAAAAAATTCGTGAAAGGATTAGAAAATTGAAAATTCCATGTTCCCTACAGCCTAACTTTTTGAAATGGTCTAAAAATATGTATGTTGAAAGATTAGGAGATAAAGCTGTTTTGAACAACAGATACAAAAAAATGATAGAAAAGGGGATTAAAATAGGATTCGGGTCTGACTGCATGCCTTTTTCTCCTTTATTTGGGATAAAATGTGCGATTAACGATCCCTATGGTGAAAGCATACCTATAGAAGATGCTATTAAATTTTACACTGTGGGAAGTGCTTATCTTGCTTACAGAGAAAATGATCTTGGAAGTATAGAAAAAGGAAAACTTGCAGACATAGTTATACTTTCAGGAAATATATTTTCAGAGATAGAAAAAATAAAAGTGGAAAAAACGATCTTTGATGGATGTGTGGTATTGTAAAAAGCCCGAAATCTTTTTATGCATATGTTACATAAACCAACGAAAAAATGAGAAGGTAATCGTCATGGATGGTAAGAAAATCGTAAAAAAAGGCTACAATGTAATAGTCGAGGAGTATCTGGCGACTCGTACCGAAGATTCGGAAGATGTACAGTTGCTCTGGGAACTCGTGCAACGACTACCCAAAGGTACGAAAATTTTGGACGCAGGTTGCGGTGCTGGTATGCCTGTAACCAGGTTCTTGAGCAGGCTCTTTGAGGTCACAGGCGTAGATTTTGCAGAAAACCAGATTCAACTGGCTCGCAAATTAGTTCCACAAGCTCGATTCTTTTGTCAAGACATGACGAAACTAACTTTCCCAGATCATTCTTTTAATGCCATTTGTTCTTACTATGCCATCATTCACATTCCGCGTCAGGAGCATCGAAAACTACTACTGAATTTCCACAGGATGTTAAAAACTTCAGGTTTTGTGCTTCTGTGCATGGGTGCTAACGACATAACAGATGATACCGACGAGAACTATTGTGGTGCTCGAATGTATTGGAGTCACTATGATGCAGATACCAACATTAAAATGATCAAAGAATGTGGGTTCAAGGTTATCTGGTCTAAGATTGTTGTAGACAGCACCTATCCCAAAGCAAAACATCTTTTTGTTCTAGCGCAAAAGATATGAATCAACTCATACTACAGTTCTGCTTCCTCTTCAAGCATTATAGGTATTCCATCTTCGATCCTGTATTTTCTTCCACATTTTTTGCAGATTATTTTATTTTGTTTTTCATCAAAAAAAACATCGCCTTTACACACGGGACATGCCAGTATATCTATAAGTTCCTTATCCATTTTCTAACCTCCAATTATTGTTATAAGCAAAGGTGTTATAAGAATCTCCACAAAGGCACCTATGCAGAGCAGTATTAATATTATTTTGAATGCAGGTTTTAGTTCTCTGAAGAAAAGTTTAAACTCGTTATCTTTTGTAGGTTTTCCAAGAAGTATAGATATAATAGTGTTAACAATTAAATATCCAAACTTTACCCCCAGTCCTATAGATATTAGAATTGCAGGTATCTCGAAAATCCCATGAGGTACCAATCCTACTAAGAGATATCCAATTCCATTACTCTCTAACACTTTCCCTGCGACTATTCCCACTACAAAACCATTCATAAGGGCTATAAAGATTGGAAAAAGCCCTAAAATAGCTCCGAGAAATATGGATATGAGGGCCACCAGAAGATTATTTAAAAAAATAAAAAGAATTTTACCAAGAATGTTCAAACTTTGAAAAAAAGAAATTTTTTGTTCCAGTCCGCTGAATATTGAAGATCCTTCTAGATTTCCTAGGCCAGGATCATTCAGATATACAATATATCCAGCGATACATCCAATAACAAAAAGGATGGCCCCTATCAATATAAAATTCTTATTTCTTTTTAACAATTCCATAAATATCCTCTATCTTTACCTTTTAAATGTTTTTCAATCGATACTTTTTTATGCCCCTTCTCTATATACTTTGAAACAAAATAAATTTGTGATATAATATCTGGATAATATGTGGTACATATGAGAGTAGCAGTTGCAGGCACATTTGACATAATCCATCCGGGCCATATCTACCTTTTAAAAGAAGCAAGTAAATATGGAGAGTTACATGTAATTATAGCTAGAGACAAGAATGTGGAGAAAATCAAAGGAAAAAAACCAATATTTAATGAAAATGAAAGGAAATTAATAATTGAAAACATGAAATTTGTTAAAAAAGCTTATTTGGGGGACCTAAACGACTTTTTTAAGGTGATCAAATTTATAGATCCTGATATTATTTTCTTAGGACCTGATCAAGACAAAGAGTGGGTAGAAACTGAGATTCGAAAAAGGGATCTAAATGCCAAAATTATCCAATTAAACTTACGAGAGAATTACAGTTCTTCAGGAACTCTAGAAATCCTAAGAAGACTCTACAAAAAAATAAATAAGGAGGGGAAAGGAGGTGATAGAAACCCCTCCTCAAAATGAATCGATGCCAAAGCTGGGCCAGTAGGAAGTTTTCTTTCTCTTAAATTGATTAAAGGAAATTTTTGCACCATCGTTATCTATAACTCTGCCAGTGATCCAAGGCGACTTGATCCCTGTCATTATAACCATGACCCTTATAGACTCTCTCAGATTTTCGTCAATTCTCGCACCCCAGATTACCTGTCCCTCTTTATCCTTCACCATCCCCTTTACCAGCTCTCCAACTTTGTTCGCTTCATAAAGTTTCATATCAGACCCACCAGAACAGTGGACTAAAGCGCCTTTTGCTTCTGTATAATCTACATCCAGAAGTTTATTCCTTAATGCTTCAGCAACAGCTTCTTCTGCCCTATTCGTCGAATTAGATTCGCCTACGCCTATCATGGCCACTCCGCCATCTTCCATTACAGCTCTGATATCTGCAAAATCCAGGTTTACGAGGCTGGGCTGTGTAATCGTTTCTGAGAGACCTTTTACCATCTCTGCAAGCACTTCATCGGCAACACTAAAAGCATAATTTACAGGCTGTTTTGGAACCAATGCCATTAACTTATTATTATCGAGAGCAACAACTGTGTCACAATTAGCCCGTAATGCTTTAAGTCCGACCTGTGCCTTCTTCAATCTCACATCACCCTCCATTTTAAACGGAAGGGTAATAACACCAATAGTCAAAATACCAAGCTCTTTGGCAACCTGCGCTATGAGGGGCGCTGCTCCTGTACCTGTACCTCCTCCCATACCTGCCGCAAGAAACACGAGCTGGATATCTTCTAATAATTCCTTTATTTTATATCTATCTTCTTCAGCAGCCTGCCATCCTATGCTGGGATCTCCACCGGCACCCAATCCT
Organism: Thermococci archaeon; assembly: GCA_030668905.1. Classification (GTDB taxonomy): domain Archaea; phylum Methanobacteriota_B; class Thermococci; order Methanofastidiosales; family B48-G16; genus B48-G16. The sequence goes on along the minus strand of DAOVEQ010000016.1, from coordinate 6,747 downwards.
TTCGTCAGTTCTCTTCCCAAAAGCATTTTTCTGTCTGCTTCTATAATGTCTAAATGTTGTCTGTCCGTATTCATAGCAATTGTCTCTGCTCCATGAACTCCTAAGGTATGTAATCTGTTAACTGTGTTATTACCAGCACCACCTATACCAATTACTGCAATTCTCGCCTTCCCAAATTCTTCCTCTTCGGCATAATTCACATATTTTTCTGCTTTTTCTAAGATACTCTTCATTGTATCATCCTCCCTCTTTTTTTTCCTCTTCCACTGGAAGAGACTTCAATAGAGGTCTTCTTTTCTCTATCTCCTGAAATCCGCCTAATTCTTTGACAATTAAATCTCTCACTGCTGTTCTGATAGCTTCGCTTCTGTTTGCATAATAGCCGGACACTACCATAATATCTATTCCCTCTAGGTAGAGTTCCGGTATTTGCACTGAGATCAATTTCATAGCCTTTCACTTCGGGAGATATACGTATCATACATATCTACGTAATATCTGTATATTACCCTTTATATACTTTTCGGTTATACTGATTTGTAAAACTATAAAATGTTGATAATCAATATTAATAACCCACATAAATTATATATAAACTCTTCACTGAAAAAAGATCATGAGGATTTTTGAGGTGCAAACCACAATGAACAAAGAAGATATATTATCAAAGTATAATGGATTTATTTTCGACCCGGATTATGTTATAGATGAGGAACATGTAATCTTTGCGTATATCCATATGAAAAAAGCGTTAAAAAAGAAGAAAAATATCGCCAAAGATCCAAAAATAGAATTTCTTGTGAGACTTTCTGGAGAAACTCAAATATCAAAAGCTATGAAACTTGGGATAAAAGATAATATAAAACGAGTAGGAGTTTTAATACCTGAAGAAAAAGGTGCATCTGAGATAAAAGGAGATATTAAAAAAATAAAAGAATTTTTTGGAACGGTAAATAAAAAAGAGATCTTTGAAAAGATAGCTGTTATGGATATATTCTAAAAAAGAAGAAGATATAAGCAGTTAATTTTTTATAATATTAACAACATATTTATAGTATGTCTAAGATGCATTTCTATCTCAGAGAGAGAATTGATAAAATTAAAGCAAAGGTTGAAACTGAACTAAAATACGAAAAATCCCTGACAAAAACTCAAAAAATTGTGCTCACGTGCAGTGTATTATCTTTGTACTGGATCATACTTTCTTCAAGTTTTGAGTTTTTTAGTGTTCTGATAGGTTTAGTTGTCTCATTAGGCATCTCAATTTTTGCATACGAACTTTTTACGAAAGATATAAGAAGCAGGGGTCATTTAATAGAAAAAATATTGAGCTTCTCATTGATCTATATCCCGGAATTGATATTTATCTATCTTTTTCGCCTTATTGAGGCAAATGTTAACGTAGCAAAGCACGTTATATTTATGGATATAAAACCAGGAATAGTAAAGATCAAGACAGACCTGAGATCGGATACGGGAGTTACAGCTCTGGCAAATCTTATTACCCTGACTCCCGGGACACTCACAGTTGATGTTAAGGAGACACTCGAGGGAAACACGTTATATGTGCACTGGATAGACGTCAAAACATTTAGCTCGGAAAGAGCCGGAGATATAATAAAAGGAGGTTTAGACAAATGGTTGGAGAGAATATTCTGGTAGATCCTTTACTTATAGTTTCCATTGTTTTGATTTTTACCTCTATAATCTGTATGTTTAGGGTTATCTATGGGCCAACAGTAATTGATAGGATGATAGGTTTTAACACTATAGGAACAAAAATAATCGTTTTCTTTGTCCTTCTTTCAGTATTTTATGAAAGGTCTATCTTCCTGGATTTAGCTATAGCCTACTCGCTGATCAATTTCTTATGCCCTTTAATTCTCGTAAGAACAATGGAGACGGAGGCTTGAAATGCTTGAACTTTTACTTTTTATCGCAGGATGTGCAGTTATGGTTTTTGGAGCTGTTGGTATAATACGATTTCCAGACGTTTACACGAGACTTCATGCCTCAACAAAATGTGATACGGGGGGAGCATTATCGATTCTCCTGGCATTGACAGCATATACGGGTATAACTTTAACTTCAATCAAGATCCTAACCATTGCTGTACTGATCTTTCTTCTCAATCCCGTTGTTTCTCATGCTTTAGCGAGAACAGCCCATAAACGTGGAATTAAACCTGATAAAATAACGGTGGTGGATATGTATGCTCGAGATTATCCATGAGATACTATTGATAGTGATTGTAGTATTGGCTATTATAATAATAGAAAGTAAAAATTTTATCAGTGCGATAATAGTATATGGTGTTCTCAGCGCCATTTTTGCTGTTGTATTATTCCAACTTCAAGCTCCTGATGTTGCTCTTTCTTCTATAGTAGCTGGAATAGCTCTCTTTGGGGTTTTTATTTTTGTAATACACAAAACGGAGGAATGTGAAAAATGAAGGCAAAAATAGGATTTATAATTGTCTTAATTTTCGGGATTCTCGTATTCTCCAGTCTAAAATTAGAGTTTGGAAACGATGTTGGCATTACTGCAGAGATGTACATCGAAAAAGGAGTCTCTGAAACGGGGGCGGTAAATCTAGTTAGTTCTATACTCGCAGATTACAGGGTTTATGATACACTTGGAGAAACTATTATCCTTTTTATAGCAATCCTTGGAGTCTCTATGATATTAAAAGGTGATAAAAAATGAGTTCGAGAATAGTTGAAACCGCCACAAATATAGTAATACCCTTTATGATCTTATATGGGATATACATCATAATAAACGGCCATTTAACCCCTGGCGGAGGATTTCAGGGGGGGGTCATACTTGGATCATGTGCTCTGTTGGTTTATATGGTATTCGGAATAAAAAAACACGGAGAATATCTCTCAATATTTGAAAATATAGGTGCATTGATCTTTTTATTTATAGGGCTTTCGGGAATTATCCTCGGAGGATTTCTTTTTTCAAATTTTATTGCCAGGGGAACTCCAGGTACGATAACTAGTGGAGGAACCATACCTTTCGTAAATATTGCCATTGGGCTCAAAGTCGCGGCAGGATTTGCTATCCTGTTCTTTATCGTACTGGAGTATATTGAAAGGAGAGATTAGATGATATTAAACGGAATCAACATAGGCATACTCCTAATAATTATAGGACTATATGGAATGGTAGCAAAAAAACATATCTTCAAAATAATTTTTGGTTTGATTATTATTTCTACAGGATTGGTCCTCTTTTTTATAAGTCTTGGATACGTGGATAGTGGAGTAGCACCCATAATCGCAGGAAATAATATCTATGTTGATCCTCTTCCACATACTCTGATGCTCACAACGATAGTCGTAGAGGTATGCACTACATCTCTGGCTTTGGTTCTGGCTTTAAAGATCTATGAAAAATACAAAACTCTTAATATTGAAATGCTGGAGGATCTTTGATGGATATTATATTCATTGTTGCAGTACCCTTTTTTTTAGCTTTTATCTTATCTTTAATGCACGTTTTTAAGAAAATTGTATTTTTTGAAAATCTTTTATCGATCCTGGGATTGTTAATCCCTTTTTTAATTTTAATATCTACCTTTCCCACAATATCTTCAGGAGATACTATAAGTTACAACATAGGGGGATGGAGCCCATTTTTAGGCATAACCTTAGAAATAGACAGCCTGACCTTTTTCTTCTCTTTTATCTCTTTAGCATTACTGATTCTAATAATGATATACTCATTATCACGATCTTCAAAGTACAAAGTTTTGTATCTACTGATGGCAGCGGGGATGCAGGGAGTTTTGTTGACGAGAGATATATTCAATATGTAAGTTTTTTTTGAGATACTCTCTGTCTCTACATATATTCTGGTCGTATCTGAGGAGAAAAGATCTTATAAGGCAAGTTTCAAGTATTTAGTCCTGGGAAGCGTAGCCTCAGCATTTTTTTTGTTTGGAGTGGGTATCGTTTACGAAACTACAGGTGTTTTGAATATGGACATAATTTCTTCGATGAATATACCTCAACTCAAGATAACATTTCTACTTTTTTTAACATCCCTTGGTATAAAATCAGGAATTTTCCCTCTGCACCTCTGGGTCCCTGACGCACATTCTATAGCTCCTCCACCTGTATCTGCCCTTCTTTCGGGACTAGTTTTGAAAATTGGCATATACTCAATGCTGAGACTCTTTTATACAGTATTCAAAACAAATTTTTTTGAAATGAATGATATTTTGATGGCTGTAGGAGCGATCACCGTAATTTTCGGTGCTGTTTTAGCTCTGGCTCAGAAAGACTTGAAAAGAATGATGGCATACTCGAGCATAAACCAGATAGGGATCATATTTTTAGCTTTCAGCTTTGGAACAGAGTTAGGAATTATTGGTGCCCTATACATGATTTTAGCTCATGCAGTGGCAAAAGCGTGTCTTTTTTTATGTTCAGGAATGGTTGCAGACTTAAATATTCTTAATTTAAAAAGTAAGCCTTCTGTAAGCTTGCCTTTTTTTATAGGATCAATATCCCTTATAGGTTTACCTTTCACATGTGGATTTATCGGAAAATATTTCGTATGTCTTGCTGCCATAGAAACTTCAAATACATTATACGCAGGAATAATTCTTTTTGCAAGCATAATTTCCGCAGTATATTACCTCAGAGCTTCTTATTATCTATTTAGAAGCCCAAAAGATTATAAAACACCATATTTGATGCAGATACCGGTTTATATAACTTCTTTTGCATGTATCATCCTTGGAGTTTTACCTATACTAATAATGGATATAATCGAATTGGCAGCAAAAACTTTAGGAGGTATCATATGAACATACTTCTTGCTGTCCTGTTTCCTATTATTGGTGCCTTGATAATACCCTTTACAAAAAAATTAAAAGGATATGTCTCGATTCTCGTATCTATACTATCCTTCTTGACGGTTCTCTCGATCTATCCTGAAATATCCAACGGGCAGAATATAGAATTTTGTATGAAGATGGTTTTCGATATGCACATTTTTGTTGACAAATTAAATTTCATTATACTATCTTTTGTTTCGTTTTTGAATACTCTGATCGTTATCTATTCAATAGCATATATTAAAAAAGATCATCTCAGATATTATCCTCTGCTGCTTTTAACAATGGGATTTACTTTGGGCAGTTTCCTTTCGGGTGATCTTCTTACATTTTATATATTTTTTGAGATGACAACATTATTCTCATTTTTCTTGGTAATGTATAAGGGGACAGGAAAAGCGAGAAGAGCCGGATTTATGTATTTAGTTATGTGTCTTACGGGAGGAGCTCTGATTTTAATTTCGTTGGGATCAGTGTACGTTCAAGAAGGCAACTTTGAGATATACAATTTAAATAACAGTGCCTCTTTTTTATTTATTCTCGGATGTTTGATAAAGGCTGGAGCTTTTCCTCTGCACTTCTGGTTGCCTGAAGCGCATCCCATAGCACCTTCGCCTGTATCCGCTTTACTCTCCGGGATCATGATAAAGATAGGTATTTACGGGATTATAAGATTTTTTATGACACATGAAAGTATTTACTGGGTAGTTATCATAGCTGTATCTTCAATGCTTTTCGGGGTAATTTTGGCGCTGATCCAAAGTGATATCAAAAAAATATTAGCTTATCACAGCATAAGTCAGATCGGATACATGCTCTTGGGAGTAAGCATTTCATCCCTGGGCATTGCTGGAGGGCTATTTCACATGATAAATCATGCTATCTTTAAAAGTTTATTGTTCTTATGCATGGGGGCTGTAATATACTCGACAGGAAAAAGAAAGATACAGAAACTGGGAGGATTGTACAAAAAAATGCCGTACACCATGATGACATGCATAATAGCAAGCTTTGCAATCTCAGGAATACCTTTATTTAATGGTTTTGTGAGTAAAACTATCATCTTCGATTCTCTATCTGACACTCTTTTAAAGATCGCTTTTATACTTACAGGTGCAGGGACCTTTGCCTCATTCTGTAAGCTAAATAAATACGTATTTTTCGGAAAACTTCCCGATAATCTGAAATCTACAAAAGAAGCGCCAAAGTTAATGTTATTTTCAATGATCGCTCTCGCTATTATCTGCGTATTGATCGGAGTTTTTCCAAATATTGTATTTAAAAATTTATATGCCGGAGTGTTTAGTTTCTGGAGTTTGAGCCATCTTTTAGAAATGTCTGCATCCGTAATTTTAGGAATTTTTATATTTGTTTTCGGAAAAAAAGCAGGGCTCTTTGATATAAAAGAATATAACATAGATAAGATTTATGGCAAATTTGCAGACTTTATAAACTTATTCTATAAAAATGTCAATAAAATTGTCTCTAAGGATCTCAATATCTATATTTTATGCATTCTGTTATTTCTTATTATTCTATATTTCATCTAATCGATCTTTTTGATTTCCAGTTCTTTTACAAATTTCATGGCGTTTAAATGTTTTTCTAATTCCTCTAAAGAAATCTTTGATTTTGAGATATCAACTATTACCACAAGAGCTGACAGATTTCCATATCCTACTTCATCCGATTCATTGAAGAGTATATTTATATCTCTTTTCCCGAACTCAGATGCTATTTTTGCAAGGACCCCAGGTTTATCCTCCAAGACTGCATTTATCTCCACAAGATCCTTACCCGGGAGGGCAATTCTCTCAAAAGATATCTCTTTTGTTCTTTCATCTATTTCTGCCAGTAAGTAAGCTCCATCCACGATTCCCAGTTCTAATGCAATA
>DAOVEQ010000096.1 GCA_030668905.1 Thermococci archaeon | reverse complement strand
GAAAGGTTGGGGGGAAGAAGAAAAGTTATAACATCAGGAATGTTTTCATTTCTTATGTGGTGGCTCAGTTTGTGGTTTTTGATTTACAACATTGCTTAACAATAATGACCATTTTTATAGAAAACTTTTTATAGTTCTTCTGTCATATATATGAAAGAGGTTTTAATATGGCAGAAGAAAAAAAAGAAGATTACTGGAAGTTACTTGCCAGAAAACAGAAAGAGGAAATGGACAGATTAAAAAGAAAAACGTCAAAAGGTAACGATATATGGCCAATAATGGCCATTATACTTTCGATATTTCTTGTTGCCGCAATCTTTGGAGCAGGATACTTTGCAATGCAGTATACCAGCGTAAATTCCAGTTATCAATCGTTAAAAACAAGTTTTGAAACTTTAGAGGATCAGAAAGACTCTCTTCTACTGGAAAAAGACAGTCTAACTACTCAGATAAATACTCTAAACAGCAAGATGACGGATCTGGAGAGCGAAAAATCGCAGTTATCTTCGCAGGTAACGGATCTGGAGAAAGATCTTGATGACGCAAAAAAGGAAAAGGAAGATGCCTTGGAAGAAAAAAATGCCGAGATAGAAGACTTAAATGCTGAAATAGCTTTATTAAATAACTCCATAGAAAGATACGAAGCATGGATCGAACAGTACAAAGCAACAATAGACGCACTGAATAAGCAACTTGGAGAAACAACAGAAGAGATGAGCGATCTGGAAGATGTACTCGCTCAGTGTTTGGGTTGCGGAATCTGTTGCGTGGATATAGAAGCTTATGGAGATCCTGTATACAATGGAGGTACAAACTCAACGACACAACTCTATGACCTCTACATCTGTTTTGATACAGATTGTACTACCTGCGGGACATGCGGATCATACTGCAGTACTTCCTGCTGTGGTCCATGCTCATGTTATCCGTACTTCTGTTGCCCGTATATAAGGGTGAGACTGAGAGTCGTATATGACCTCGATACCGATACTTTTGCAACGACGATTCTTAGCTGGTACTGGTGTCATTAATCTTTTTTTCTTTTTTTAGGTGAAGAGATGAGGATAGCTGTTATCGAGTTTGATAAGTGTAAACCAAAAAAATGCAAGTATATGTGTATCAAATACTGCCCCAGAGTGAGGATGGGCGATGAAACTATCACTATCAACAAGGAAACAAAAAAACCTATAATATCAGAGGAATTATGCGTTGGATGCGGTATCTGTGTACACAAATGCCCTTTTGGTGCCATTCATATAGTGAATCTTCCTGAAGAATTGAAAACTCCGGTGTACCAGTATGGTGAAAACTCTTTCAGGCTTTACAGGTTACCTATGCCAAAAGAAAATCATGTTCTTGGGATTATAGGGAGTAATGGAATAGGAAAAACGACAGCTCTGAGGATTCTCTCATCCGAGGTAGTACCAAACTTTGGAGATTGGAACTTAAAAACACTTGATAAAGAAAAAGTACTCGAGTATTTTAGAGGAAGTGAACTGCAGACATACTTTGAAAAGCTGGAAACGGGAATAAAAGCTATAATGAAGCCTCAGTACATAGATAAAATTCCGAAAGCGATCTCGGGAACTGTGAGCGAAATTTTAGAGAGAACGGATGAGAGAGGAGTCTCTGAAGCACTTATAAAAAGATTGGGAATAGAAAACTGTCTGGAGAGGGATGTAAAAAATCTTTCTGGTGGAGAGCTTCAAAGGCTTGCCATTATTGTTGCCATGTCAAGAGAGGGAGATATCTACTACTTTGACGAGCCTTCTTCTTATCTGGACATATATCAGAGGCTAAACGTCGCAAGAAGTATAAGAGAACTCGCAAAGGAAAAAACTGTAATTGTTGTAGAACACGACCTTGCTGTTCTCGATTATCTCAGTGATTATGTTCATATCCTCTATGGCGTTTCAGGTGTATATGGGATAGTTTCGTCTCCAATGGGAGTAAGAGTGGGGATAAACACGTACCTTGATGGTTATTTAAAAGATGAAAACGTCAGGTTCAGGTCCCGGAGGATAGAGTTTGATGTTTTGAGTGAACGTCAAAAACCTGTTGGAAAAACGATCTTAAAATATCCCGAACTTGTAAAAAAATTCAGCGGATTTGATTTGCATACGGACAGTGGTATCCTTCACGAGCGAGAGATCATAGGAATTATAGGCCCAAACGCCACAGGAAAATCAACGTTTGTGAAGATGCTTGCAGGGATTGAGACCCCTGACAATGTAGAGATAGAAACAGAGTTGAAAATAGCATACAAACCCCAGTATATAAAAAAGGATTTTGACGGAACTATAAGAGAGCTTTTGAGAAGCGTCGGGGGAGACGAGTCCGGATATTACCGAAGCGAGATCATAGAGCCTTTAGAGCTTGAAAGAATCCTTGACAGTAACATTGAAAACATATCCGGTGGGGAACTGCAGAGAGTCGCGATAGCTGTCTGTCTCACTCAGGAAGCGGACATATATCTTTTAGACGAGCCTTCGGCTTATTTAGATATAGAACAAAGACTGAATATGACAAAACTCGTCAGGAAAAAGATAGAGAACTCGGAAAAGTGTGCTTTAGTCGTTGAACACGATATTGTAAGTGTAGATTATATATCTGATAAAACTATCGTATTCTCGGGTGAACCTGGAGTAGAGGGCTTTGCTTCTCAGCCTTTAAGTATGAGAGAAGGAATGAACAGATTTCTGAAAGATGTAGGAGTAACATTCAGAAGGGATCACGATACAAAAAGACCGAGAGCGAATAAGATAGATTCACAGTTGGATAGAAAGCAGAAAAGTAGTGGGGAGTATTATTATATTAAAAAATAAAAATTACTCCAGAAATTTCTCTACACACGCTGCTACCGCAGCGTGTGTTTCTTCTATACTCCTGTTCCCATCTATCTCCACTATATCATATCCTTTTTTCTTGAACAACTTTATGATTTTTATATAATTCTTCCTTATTCTCTCAAGTGTTTCCTGATTTTCAAATATCTCTATATGTTCCCTGTTTTCATCTATCCTTTTTTTGCAAACTTCAGCAGGTACATCTAAAAATATTGTAAGATCAGGCTTCAGGAATCTTGAATTTATACGTATCAAATGATCAAGATCTACACTTAACATCTGGTAAGCAAAGTTTGAAAAATAGTAACGATCGCAGATAACAAGAGAATCTTTTAACTCCTTTTTTATAATATCCATGTGCATGCTTCTGTCAACAGCAAATAGTAAAGCCAATGCTTCCTGATCCGTTTTATACAAGCCTCTTAAAGTCTTTCTAATGAGTCTTCCTATATGACTATTTGTAGGTTCTTTTGTCAGGAATACTTTATTCCCTTTTTCTTCTAAATAATCCTTTAAAATTTTTGACTGTGTTGTCAAACCTGATCCATCTATCCCTTCAAAGATTATGAACATATCTCTTCAACTCCTTTAAATCCAGACAGTTTAAAATATCTTTCTTTTCTGCCCATCCTCTTCTTGCATTGTAAACTCCAAAGATGAAGTTATCCATTTCTTCAACATTGTGTGAATCCGTACCTATGATAAATTTTACTCCATACTCTTTTGCTTTCTTGATATATATATCTTTCAGATCAAGTCTTTTTGGATAGGCATTTATTTCGAGAGCTGTGTTTGTTTCTGCAGCTTTTTCAAATATTTTTTCCATGTCCAGATCGTATCCATCCGTTACGCCGATAAATCTTCCGGTAGGATGCCCTATCGCATCTACATTTTCATTTTCCATAGCTTTCAGAATCGTTTCCGTTTTGGGCACGAACATATGAACTGAGGCTATGACAAAATCAGCTTTCTCAAGAACTCTATCTTCATATGCCAACGCTCCGTTTTTCAGTATATCGCACTCTACGCCTTTCAAAACATTATCGTGACTCTCCAAGATATCCCATTGTTTCAGAAGTTTTTCTTCACTCAATCCGTTTCCTACAGGGACTGTAGGAGAATGATCTGTAATCGCAATATATTCATAATTTAATTCTTTTGCTTTTTTTACAACATTTTCAATACTGTCCAGACCATCACTCCATTTCGTATGTATGTGCAGATCTCCTTTTATATCCTTAATATCTATGAGTTTAGGAAGTTTTCTTTCCAAAGCTGTCTCTATTTCTCCAGTGTTTTCTCTCAGCTCGGGAGGAATCCATTCCATTCCTAAAATTTCATATATATCTTTTTCATTTATATTAATTCTATTATTTCCTTCAAATAATCCGTATTCATTCAGTTTGTATCCTTTCTTCTGGGCAATTCTTCTTAGTCTTATATTATGCTCTTTATTGCCGGTAAAATACTGCAGAGAAGATCCCATTTCCTCGTTTTTTACTATCCTAAAATCTATATGGATATTTTTGTATATGGCTGTAATTTTTTTCTCTCCTTTTGCCAGTATCTGGAAGTCTTTTAAAGAAGCTTCGTCAATTTTCGTTAGAATAATATCAAGATCGCCTACAGTTTCTTTTCTTCTTCTAAAAGAGCCTGCAACTTCAAAATTTTTGATCATTCCTGAAAGTTCTTCTACGATTTCAAAAGCTTCACTCAAAAGTATCCTTCCCTTCTTCGTTTTCACAATTTTCAATCCTCTTTCTAAGTTCTTTTCCAGTTTTTCGCCTTTAATCTTCATTATTTCATGATTTTTTATAGATTTTTCCAGATCGCTTAAAGATCTTATGTTGAGTTCTTTGTAAAGAAATAAGGCAGTTTTAGGACCTATTCCCGGTATGGTA
>DAOVEQ010000087.1 GCA_030668905.1 Thermococci archaeon | reverse complement strand
TTTCAGGTCACTCACTCGGCGGATGGACCGCCCAGGTTGTAAGTGGTGCTGTTCCCTGCGGTTATGAGGAGTATACGGATGATCGGGTAAAAGCAGCTTTATTATTAGCACCGAGTACTATATTCATCGAACCTGAGGATTACAAAAAGATGAATGTGCCAGTTATGTATTTACTTGGGGAATTTGATCTGGTATGCTTTGATATGAAGACCCCGAGAAGATTAGGTTATGACAATGCTAAAACACCTAAATTTCTTCCGATAGTGAAAGGAGCAAGTCACAGTACTTTTGGTGATCAACCGACATGCCTTATATACAAAACAATCGAAAACTGCCAGAACTCGAATCCCAGAGTAAAAGTTATACTAAAATATGGATTGGCATTTTTAGATAGATACCTCAAAAATGATCTTGAGGCTGAGAAACAATTAAAAATAAAGGATCCTCAATTGAAAACCTACGAATATGAAAAGGAGTAGAAAGAGGAGAATTATGGATATCAGATTGGTAGCCCGGGAAGAGATAGAAAAGATCGGGAACATAGATCGCAGTGAAACTGTTGAAAGAATTTATTACTTAATTAATGGGAAATTGAAATTAAAGAAGGAGCACTATGATATACCTCCATGGAATTCTGATAAAGTAAAAGAGCATATTTCCAGGCTTTATAAGCTATACGACAACGACGGGTTCGTATACGGGGCATTTGATAATGAAAAAATGGTTGGTATTGCAACAATAACAAATAAGTTTATTGGAAAGAATAATGATCAGCTACAACTTGAATTTTTACACATTGGTAAGAATTATAGAAAAAAAGGAATCGGTAAGAGGCTAGTAAATAAAATAAAACTAAAAGCAAAAGAGTTGGGAGCAAAAAAATTATACATATCATCAATACCGTCACAATCCACAGTTGATTTTTACATGCATCTGGGTTGTGAAATAACAAGGGATACAAATAAAGAATTATTTGAATTAGAACCTGGGGATATACATTTAGAATTAAAATTGTAATGAGTATAGACGATACTTTCACAACTTTGTATTTGCGGCTTCGCAAAGCCTGAGAATATTTTCTGGAAACCCACGACCCAACATAAAAAAACCATCAGAATGAAAAGGAACAAGTTTTATATACTCGGAAAATGATTATTAGATGATGGAAGACGAGGAAATGAATGTAAAAGATATATTCACTGAGATGAAAGATATATCAGAGTTAGTTTTAGACTTAGCTTACTCCTCAGTTTTTTTTGATAATGATGAGATAGCCGAAGAAGTTCATGAACTTGAAGAAAGAATGGGTGAACTTAACTATAAAATTAAAACAATTGCCATGCTTGCCGCAAGAACGAAAGAGGACGCTGAAAATATCTCTGAAATCCTGGAAGTCGCATCTGCCTCGGAGGATATAGCAAATGCTGCGGGGGACATATCTAATATTATCAAAAGAGACTTCAAGATTCATCCTGTTATACTTCAGGCGCTGAGGGAGGCGGAAGAAAAAATAGCGAGAGTTGTGATAAAAAATAACTCGAAACTTGCAGGATTAAAGATAAGGAAAAGCGAATTGGCTACAGCTACGGGGGAGTATATAATAAGTATAAAGAGAGGAAAAAAGAGAATTTATAATCCCGATAAAGAAGCCGTATTGAAAGAAGGAGACATACTGTTAGTGAGAGGTACCGAGGAAGGTGAGAAACTTCTTAGAAAGATATGCAGTGGGGAGACAGATGAATGGAGAAATTGATCTCCGGGGTATAAAAGATATCTTGGTTGATATAAAAGATACATCTGAGTTGATGATAGATCTCGCTTACACGTCGCTTCTTTACTGCAACGAGGAGATAGCTGGGGAGGTCTTTGATTTAGAGAAAAAAATGGACAAATTAAATTATAAATTGAAACTCATAACATTGAGAGCGGCAAGAACAGAAGAAGCGGAAAAACTTATAGCTATCCTGGAGATAGCAAACGCTGCCGAGGTAATAGCTGATGCTGCATTAAAGATAGCTGAAAATGTTTTCAGAGAAAAGATACATCCGATCTTTGTAGACGCTATGAAGGAAGCGGATGAGATAATAATAAAAGAAACTGTAAATAGAAACTCCAAGATGATAGACAAGACTGTAGGAGAACTAAAGATTAAGACAAATACGGGCATGCACATATTTCTGGTAAAGAGAGGAAACGATTATATCTACAGGCTGGACAATTTAAAGTTTAAAGAAAAGGATATTATCTATGCCGAAGGACCAGAGGATGGAAAAAAAGAGATGGAGAACTTCTGGGTATAAGTAAAGCGTGAGCGACCTATAGCCTACCTTCTGTACTTGCAGTATTTGACTAAGCGACCTACCTTTGTCTCAAACTGGAACTCATCGACTTAGTTTGGTCTTGCATGCCTGGGGAAAGGGCCGTTTCATCCTTCCTGACACAGTCTTCATCTTTTTCAGAATCATATCCTTCTGTATCACAGGTTTCGTTTCTGTTCCCTTATCAAAGGATCTCTCCTGAACCCAGTTCCAGTTGCATGGATAGAGCTTCCTCAGGCTTAAAGCCCGAAACTGCAGATCGCTCACGCAATTAATACTCGGAGTAAAAGTTTTTATATCTTACCTATAAAATCGATCAGTGATTAAAATGTTATCAAAACTGGCGAATATAATAACAGGCTACTCTGTTAAGGTAAAAGAAGGAGACTTGGTCATGATGCAGAGCTCGATCCTTTCTGCTCCCCTGATCGAAAAGATCTATGAGAATTTAATAATGAAAGGCGCAAATGTTGAGATAAAGCTGGAACCCGAGAATATATCTGACATATACTTCAAATATGCTTCGGAAAAACAGTTGAAATATGTTTCCCCTGTAAGAAAATATTCTATTGAAAAAATAGATATTTTTATCAGCATCTGGGCAGATTACAATACAAAAAATATGAACAACGTGGATCCTGGGAGAATGGCGACGAGAGTTGCTGCAAATGCAGAGTTGAATAAGATATTTATGGAGAGAGAAGCGAAAGGAGAGTTGCAATGGACATTGGCACCGTACCCCACACAGGCAATGGCTCAGGAGGCTGGAATGTCTCTTATAGAGTACAGAGATTTCGTATACGGAACATTGTTTCTTGATAAAGATAATCCTATAGAAGAATGGAAAAAACTCTCCGTGAAACAAGAAAAAGTGGCGGATTATCTCAACAAAAAGAGTGAATTGAGATTTGTAGGTGAGGATACAGACCTTACACTCTCTACAGAGGGAAGAAAATGGATAAACTGCGACGGTAAAAAGAATCTCCCGGACGGTGAGGTATTTACAGGACCAATAGAGGACTCTGCAAACGGAAAGATACGATTCACGTACCCCGGGATATACATGGGGGAAGAGATTGAAGATATAAAGTTAACTTTTAAAGACGGCGAGGTTATAGACGCAAAAGCTGCAAAGGGTGAAGATTTACTTAAAAAACTACTTGAGATTGATGGTGCTAAAAGGATAGGAGAGATAGCGATCGGGACAAACTATGGAGTCCAGAGGTTTACAAAAAACATGCTTTTTGATGAAAAAATGGGAGGAACAATGCATCTGGCTCTTGGGAGAGCGATCCCTGAGTCAGGTGGAAAGAACTTTTCAAGTATCCACTGGGACATTTTAAAAGACATGAAAAATGGAAAGATATATGCTGACGGCGAAGTTTTCTACGAAAATGGAAAATTCTTAATCTAATCTTTTTTTATTTTGTTTAGATTTTTTTCTATTTCCCAAAAAACTTTCTCTATATCCTGATCGCCGTTCACTGTTCTTAATATGCCTTTCTGGAAATAATATTTTATGAGAGGCATAGTTTTCATTTTATATGTTTTTATCCTGCTGTACATTGTTTCTGCAGTGTCATCTTCCCTTTTATAGAGTTTTCCCCCGCATCTGCCACAGATACCTTCTGTCCTAGGAGGATTGTATATCTCATGATAAACCTCACCACATTTACATGATAATCTTCCGACAGCTCTTTTAACAAGTCTTTCATCAGGCGCCTGAATCTCTATGACAGTATCTAATTTTTTTCCTTCTACATCGAGTATTCTATCTAAAATTTTTGCCTGTTCCAATGTTCTCGGGAAACCATCCAGAATAAAATCATTCAAATCCTTAATTTTATCCTTTATTATTCCTATAACTATTTCGTCAGGGACCAGTTCGCCTTTATCCATATATTTTTTTGCTTTTAAACCAAGTATTGTTCCTTTCTCGACAGCTTCTCTGAGAAGATCACCTGTAGATATATGGGCTACCTTGAATTTCTGTTCTATAAGTTCTGCCTGCGTTCCTTTTCCTGCTCCCGGAGGAGCCAGTAAAATTAATCTCATGAATGTAAATTTTTATATTCATTTAAATAGATTTTTGATTGAGTTTATGAAGAACCCAGTTCCAGCAACTCTTTATAAAGTTCTTTTTCTCTTCTGCTCAATTTTTCCGGTGTTCTAAAAACTATCTTGACTATCTGATCTCCTTTTCCAAAAGATCCCATTCTGGGCAGTCCTTTACCTCTCAGTTTTATTTCGTTGCTGTACTGTATTCCTGATGGGATCTTGATCATTTCATTGCCGTAAAGCGTTGGTACTTCTATCTTTGTCCCTAGAACCGCTTCTGGAAAACTGATCTCTGCTCTGTATATTACATTGTTTCCATCTCGTTTGAAGAACCTGTGAGGCTTTACCCTGATCGTAACGTAGAGATCACCATAACTTCCCCTATATTCTCCCATTTCCTTATATCTGAGACTTACACCGTCTCTTATTCCCTTCGGAATTTCTACCACCACAGAACTTTTTTCTCTGAGTTTTCCGTTTCCATTGCAGTATTTACATTTTTTTGTAATTATCTTTCCTCTACCGTGACATCGAGGACATGGTGTTATCCTCACAAACTGGGAAAATCCCATTCTCTTCACTTCTTTTACCTCACCATTTCCTTTGCAAAGATCGCACGTTTTAAAATCTTCTGGATTTTCTGCTCCCGTACCATTACAGTAATCGCATCTTTTAGTTCTTGTATAGGTAAGATTTTTTTTAGTTCCGAAGGCAACATCTTCTAACTCTATTTCTATTCCTGCATTTATGTCTCTACCCCTCTCTGCTCTTCTAAAAAAATCTCCTCCAAAATTAAACTTAAAAAAATCTTTAAAAATACTATCAGAGTTTCCAAAAAGGTCTCTGAATATATCTTCGAAATTCACATTTCTAAATATATCCTCACGACTATACCTTGCA
>DAOVEQ010000131.1 GCA_030668905.1 Thermococci archaeon | reverse complement strand
TGTAATCTTTTTATTGATGAGAAAAATAGAAAAAGAGTCGGAGTATATGGCTGATGTATCCTCTGTAAAAACAAAAGAAGAAAAAAAGACTTATATCGAATTAATGTTAAAATTAAGTTCTTTGGACAATCCTGTAATTCCTATAAACACTAGAACTACAAATATTCTTCCGATAGGGTATCCAGAGACTTTAATCAAGTTAGATAGACACTTTTCTATAGAAAGAGTAGAGAATTTATTCAAGATGAGGAGAAATAAAAGAGTTTTGTTTGTAATATCTCTGTTTTTCACTGTTTCTTTGATGATTACAGGGATTTTTATCGGCAGCTTTTTGGCCAAAGAGGATGAATTAAATGAAAGTTATTCCGAGAGTTACAGCTACTGCTATCTTGATACAAATTATTATTCTACATATATAGAAATAATGAAGGAGCAGGAGTATATCATTGTACATAGAAATAATTTTAAGATAAATAAAAATAGTATTAAGGAAAAAGTAGAGAGATTGGAGTATAAAAAAGATAACTACGAGCTTTTGATACTCGCGGAAGGCAAAATGTTTTCCGAGGAAATCCAGAAGTATCTGAAAAATCTAGAGCAAGGATTATTCGATACCAACTCTACAACAGACACAAATTCCACAGTATTTTCTGAAGAGGAATATCTGACGGGATTGTTCGACACCAACTCTACAACAGATATAAACTCAACTAATATCGATTAATGCTTTCAGGATATCATAGTCTCTTATGATGCCAATTAATTTGTTGCTGTCCTCAGTAACAGGAAGCTGCTCTATGTTGTATTTTCTCATCTTTTTTGCGCATTCGGTGATAGTTTCATCTGAAGTAATAGTTACTACTTCTCTTGTCATGTAATCCTTTACAGGTTTTTTAGGAAGTTTTAGCGTTCTCATGCCTATATAGAGAGTACTTCTAGTTTCCCAATCCCAGTCGTCCTCTTCAGAGGTTGCCATATCCTTCTTTTTCATCTCACTTACGACTTCTCCAGCTTTTATTATGTCCTCTCTATCCACCATCCCCGTTATTTCTCCGGAGGCATTGAGAACTACAACAGATAAACTTTTTGAGTAGCTCATAATCTTTAAGACTACATTCAAGGGAGTATTTTCCCAGACTGCAGCAACTTTTGTTTTCATGTATTTTCCACAAGGTTCTTCTATATGCAGCTTGAAAACACCTTTTTTTACTATATCATCTATGCATATAATGCCTACTAACTCAGTATTTTCTACTACCGGAAGATTTCTGAGTTTTTCTCTTACAAAGATCTGGCAAGCTTTCTTTATGCTATCATCAGAGCTCACTTTAAGCGGATCTCTATTCACCAGTAGAGCCAGCTGGTCTTCCTCCAGATTGTTTAGGAGATCATTGAGGGATACTGCCCCCGCCAGCTTTTTACTTCCTTTTTTTACAACCGGAAGGTTAAAGACATTCTTTTTCTGCATAATATCCAGAGCGTCTTTTCTTCTTCCAGGTATTACAACATACACTATCTCTTTCATCATGACATCCTTTACAAGCATTTTCTCACCTGAATTTTTAGGTTCCTCACTTAAGATACAACAGAGAGATTTTTATAACTTTTGGTTCTATATACCTTATGGAGATCAGGAGAATACAGGTTACCGGTGGAGGAACGTACATAATATCCCTGCCAAAAAAGTGGGTAGAAAGGTATAAATTAAATAAAGGAGACTCTCTAACGCTAGAAGAGAGGAATATGGGCATCTTTTTGACACCTAAGAAAGAAAAACTGAAAAAAAGTGCTGTTATAAATCTCTCAGATAGTATAAGGCGGGAAATTACTGCCAAGTACATGTGTGGATACGATACTATCAGCATTGTTTCAGAAAATAACATAGATCATAGTTACAGAAAAAAGATCAAAGATACTCTAAAAACTCTTTCCGGATACGAAATAGTTGATGAAAAGAATAGGGAGATTATTATCTGCAATCTTTTAGATCCTTCTGAACTTCCAACAAAAAAAGCAATGAAGAGAGAGTATTTTGTGGCAACTTCGATGCAGAAAGACTTTCTGGAATCCTTTTTAAACAATGATCTTGAACTTGCCAGAGATGTCATTCAAAGGGATTTTGAAGTCGACAGATTATATTTTCTTGTAGTTAGACAGTTGAGAACTGCAATTATTGATACGGGTTTTGCTGAAAAGATAGATGTTACACCTTTAGAATGTCTTGATCTTAGAATCGTGGCTAAAAATATAGAACAGATAGCTGACAATATCGAGAACAACTGCTTAAATTTTGGAGAGATAAATTATTCTTCATTAAATCCAAAGATTTTTGAAAATGTAAAAAAGATGAGTGATCTTCTAATCAAGATATTTCAAGGCTCGTGGAACGCTTTGGAAAAGAAAGATTTTCAGAAAGCTGATAAAGTTTTAGGTATGAAAAAAGATCTGAAAAAGTTGAAAAAGGAATTAGATGAGGATATACTGGAGTTGAAAAGTAAAGACTCCATATATATGGGCAATATAATTGAAAATTTAGTTAAAATTGGAGAACTTGGTATAGATATTGCTGATATAGTTATAAGGCCTGAGGGATAACATGCATTATTTAGTTACTACTCCAGTGTCTCGACAGTATGACGGGATGTGGGAGGTGGAATGGGCTTTAAAAGGAGATCTAAAAATAAAAAAAACACCATTTAGGGGAGTTTTTCTCGTAATAACAGAAGAAGACGCTTTAAAGCTTATAAAAGATTATGATACTACTGCTGTGTGCAGAGTGATACCGTTAGAAATAATCGCAAGAACAGAAGAAAATGAGATAATTGAAAAGGCTCTACTTCTTTCCAGGGAGAAGATCAACGAGAAAGAGACGTTTGCCGTAAGATGCAAGAACAGAGGAGAAAGGTTGGATAGTAGAAAGCTTGAAAGAGATCTCGGTGAGAAGATACTGAATTTAATAAAAACTGCAGAGGTCAACCTCACGATTCCTAAAAAAACTGTGAGAATAGAAGTCTTTGGTAAAGATACTGGGATATCTATCCTTGAGGAAAAGGATGTTCTAAAAAAAGAAGCTGTCGAATAAGGGGGACACCAAGGTGTTCCTTCAGAACCGATTGTTTTCTTCAAGAATAACGAAAAGGTTATATTTTTAAAAAGTAATTATTGTTAGGTGATCTTATGAAAAATGGATACATGGGAAAAATCTTGAATGTGGATTTGGATAAAAGGAGTATAAAAGTGGAATCCACAGACGAGAAGATTGCAAAGAAGTACATTGGTGGAAAAGGGTATGCTCTCTATCTTCTGTACCAGATATTAAAGGAGAAAAAAGATATAGATGCTTTTGGGGAAGAAAACGTTCTCATATTTGCCACAGGACCAGGAACAGGAGTTGTTGGATTTCCTTCCCCTGGAAGATACCATGTCATGGCACTTAAATCTCCGTTGACGGGATCCATAGGAAGCGGAAACTCTGGAGGAAGCTGGGGACCTTCCCTGAAGTTTGCAGGATTCGATGCTATAATAATAAAAGGAATATCGAAGGAGCCCGTTTATCTAGAGATAGTGGACGGAAAAGCAGAATTGAAAGACGCATCTCAGTTATGGAGTAAAAATACATTCGATACATGCAGAATCCTGAAGAAAGGAAAAAATGCCAGCGTGG
>DAOVEQ010000201.1 GCA_030668905.1 Thermococci archaeon | reverse complement strand
TGCTCCGGCCGGGATTTGAACCCGAGTCACCGGCTCGAAAGGCCGGAATGATTGACCTGTCTACACTACCGGAGCTTAACATTCTCTAATTAAAGGCAATTTAAAAAGGTTTCGTAATAATATTTTGTATAAGCAAACCAAAACCTTTTTATATAATGAGATTTCTTTTTCTTTAGGTGATCTTCTTGGGATGGAACACTTGCGCATAAAAAAAGAAGGAGAAGATACAGCTGTTCTTAGGAGGTATTTTAATGGATTTTAAAGTGACACCATGGGAAGTAGAAGGTATTGTGGATTACCAGAAGCTTATAGAAGAGTTCGGTACAAGTCATATAGACGAAAAAATACTTAGAAGGATAGAAAAAGACTTTGGAGAACTGCATTTATTTTTGAGAAGAAGAATATTCTTTTCTCACAGGGATTTTGATATAATCCTTAACAGAATTGAAAAAAATCAGAAATATGCATTATATACAGGGAGAGGCCCTTCAGGACATACGCATTTAGGACATATAATGCCGTGGATATTCACGAAATATTTACAGGACAAAACAAAAGCCAATCTATATTTTCAGATGACAGATGATGAAAAATTTCTTCATGAGAGAGATTTCACTCTGGAAAAAGCACATGAATTTGCTTATGAAAATGCTCTGGATGTGATAGCTCTGGGATTTGATCCTGAGAAAACATTTATTTTTTCAGATATAGACTATGCAAAAACTTTGTACAATATAGCTATAAAAGTAGCAAAAAGAGTTACATTTTCAACGGCAAAAGCTGTATTCGGATTTGAAAATTCGACGAATATAGGAATGATATTCTACCCCTCAATTCAAGCTGCTCCGTGCTTTTTACCATCAATTCTTGAAAATGAAAAGATGCCAGTGCTTATACCTGCAGCCATTGACCAGGATCCATACTGGAGAATAACAAGAGATGTGGCTGAAAAGATAGGGTATTACAAACCTACAGCGATTCATTGTAAACTTCTTCCATCTTTGCAGGGAACGAGCGGAAAAATGTCTGCTTCAAGTCCTGATAGTGCTATATTCACTGTTGATACAGAAGAAGATGTCAAAAGAAAGATAAAAAATGCTTTTACGGGTGGAAAAATGAGTTTAAAAGAACAAAAAGAGTATGGTGGAAACCCTGAAGTATGTTCTGTGTTCCAGTATCTCTATTATCTTTTTGAAGAAGATGATCTGAAAATGGAAGAAAGAAAAAAAGACTGTCTCAATGGAAATGTGATGTGCGGAGAATGCAAGGCTTATCTAACTGAAAAAATAACAAACTTCTTAAAAGAGCATCAAAAGAGAAGAGAAAAAGCAAAGGATGTTTTGGAAGATTTTCTTTTAAAAGACTAAATTTTTTTTCCATACAGAACTAAATAATATCCGAAATTCCGCAAAAACGGCAAGAATATAGATTCGGGATATAAACTGCCTGCTTTTATATCGAAGTTTCTAAAAACTTCTTTTAAATCGTTTGGAGTATAATATCTAAGATTGGTAGAGTAAGTTTTGCCTTTAATTCTAATCTTTACTTTCCCTTTTTTCTTTACACTGAATCTTAAAATGTTTTTAAAGCATAGAGCATTAGCTGCCGTGATCAAAAACCTTCCTTCATCTTTTAAAACTCTTTCAAGTTCCTTTGAGAATAATACAATATTTGCATGATTTAAAGCTCCGAAGATGGAT
>DAOVEQ010000112.1 GCA_030668905.1 Thermococci archaeon | reverse complement strand
GATTTTGCAGAGCTTGTAAAAGATCATCCAAATCTTGCGGTTACAAGAACGATGGATAAGGCATTTTCTTTGGCTGGTGCCAGGATTGGATATCTAATTGCAGGGAAAACTTTTTTAAATGATTTTTCAGGATTTGATACGTTCCTCCCATTGCCAAGTGTCTATGCAGCTATAGAAGCGTTAAAAAATATAGATTACATGAAAAAGAATGTAAATAAGATTATAGATGAAAGAAAAAGGGTACAAAAAGAAGTAGCTAAAATGGGGATAGGAGTTTATCCAAGTAACACTAATTTTTTGCTTATGAAAACAGGGATACCGGATGCAGCAAGAGAGCTTAAAAAAGCTGGAGTATTAGTCTTTGATCTTTCAAATCAGTTATCCTCAGAGTTTATTAGAGTATCCATAGGCACAAAAGACGAAAATAATTTTTTCTTATTCTCTCTCGGAAAACTTATTAAAACATACAATCAAAACTCATTTAAGTAGTATATATGATACTAAAACAGATGATAACTATGAAGGAAAACTTTGTTAAATCCAGAGAAGAAAGGACAAAAAGGCTTGAAGAGATGGCTCTTAAAATAAGAAGACACATCATCAGAGAGATATACGAAGCGGGATCAGGGCATCCTGGAGGATCACTCTCTGCAACAGAGATTATAACAGCTTTGTACTTTCATATAATGAAACATGATCCAAAAAATCCTAAATGGGAGAACAGAGATCGGTTTGTGTTGAGTAAGGGGCACAGCTGTCCAACTCTCTATGCTGCATTAGCAGAGAGTGGGTATTTTGATGTTAAAGAGCTTTTGACTCTCAGAAAGCTCGGTTCAAGACTCCAGGGACACCCTTCCATGAAAATACCAGGGATAGATATATGCACGGGATCACTTGGACAGGGATTGTCAGTTGCAGTGGGTATGGCGCTCGGGGCACGTCTAGACAGTAGACTCTACAGGGTATTTGTCCTTTTGGGGGACGGAGAACTGCAGTGCGGAGAGGTATGGGAGGCAGCGATGGCAGCAGCACACTATAAATTAGGTAATATTACGGCTATCGTGGATAGAAATAGGCTGCAGATCGACGGAAATACAGAAACGATCATGTCCTTAGAACCTCTGCCATTTAAATTCAAAGCATTCGGATGGCACGTGACAGAGGTCAATGGACATAACTTCAACGAGATAATCGATGCCATAGAAAAGGGATTTAAGATCAAGGGAAAACCGAAAGTTATCATAGCGCATACCACCAAAGGGAAGGGGGTATCATTTATGGAAGGGTCTGTTGCTTTCCATGGTAAACCGCCAAACGATGAGCAGTTTAAAATAGCGATGAAAGAATTGGGGGAATATTAAATGTTTAAAGATTACAAATATCCAAGAGAAGCTTATGGAAAGACGTTAAGAGAACTAGGAAGAGAAAGAAAGGATATTGTTGTTTTAGATGCAGATCTATCCTCCTCAACAAAAACAAAATTCTTTGCAGATGAGTTTCCAGACAGATTCTTTAACCTAGGAGTAGCTGAACAGAACATGATCGGAGTTGCAGCAGGTCTTGCTACGACAGGAAAAACAGTTTTTGCCTCATCTTTTGCGATGTTTGTCGTTGGAAGAGGGTATGATCAGATAAGGCAATCTATAGTGTACCCCAAATTAAACGTTAAGATCGTCACTACCCATGCGGGTATTACAGTAGGAGGGGACGGAGCCTCTCATCAGATCATAGAGGACATTGCGTTGATGAGTGTACTCCCGAATATGAATGTCTTTGTCCCTGCTGATTGTGTGGAGACAGAGAAAATGATCAGAGCCATAGCGGATCATAAAGGTCCAGTATATGTGAGGATGGGAAGGAGCAAGGTACCCACCATATATGATGATAGTTTCGAGTTTCATCCCGGTAGAGCCTCAATACTTAAAGAAGGCAACGATATCTCTATTATAGCGATAGGTATTATGGTTTCAAAGGCGCTTGAAGCAGCAGAAGAATTGAAGAAAAAAGGTATCTCTGCAAGAGTGATAAATATGAGCACAGTTAAGCCTTTAGACGAAGAGACTATAATAAAGGCTGCCAGAGAAACTGGTGGTATTGTCACTGCAGAGGAGCATAACGTAACTATGGGGATGGGATCAGCAGTCGCTTCTGTATTATCTGAAAAATATCCAGTTTCTATGTTTAAATGTGGTATTCCAGATGTTTTTGGAGAAAGCGGAGATTATAAAGAGTTGATGGAGAAGTATGGACTGACTGCAGATAATGTAGTAAAGACATCTCTCAATGTTTTAAAAAGAAAAAGGTGATAGAGTGAAAATTTTTATTGATACAGCAAAGTTAGGGGAGATAAAAGAGGCAAATTCCTGGGGGATTGTCGACGGGGTGACTACAAACCCTTCTTTAATTAAAAAAGCTGTTGATTCTTTAGAGAAAAAAGT
Organism: Thermococci archaeon; assembly: GCA_030668905.1. Taxonomy (GTDB): domain Archaea; phylum Methanobacteriota_B; class Thermococci; order Methanofastidiosales; family B48-G16; genus B48-G16. The sequence continues at coordinate 1,651 of DAOVEQ010000112.1, read as the reverse complement.
CAGCATGGAGAATTATATAGCGAGTATATGCAAAGAAGTGGACGGACCTGTAAGTTTGGAGGTAAAAAGTCAGGGAGCCAAGGAAATGATAGAAGAGGCAAAAAAGCTATATAATATGTTCAATCATGTAAACAATAATGTAGTTATAAAAATCCCGGTAAATACAGCGATGCAAGATGATCAGGAGAATTATGAAGGAATTAAAGCGATAAAAAACTTAGAGGAAAGAGAGATACCTACAAACGCCACACTGGTAATGTCGCCGAATCAGGCTATGCTCGCTGCCAAAGCTGGTGCAAAATATGTGAGTCCATTTCTCGGGAGGATCGATGATTACATAAGAGTCAAAATGGGATTAAAACCAGGTAGAGATTTTGATAAAGTATCATACTTCGATGAAAAACTTCTGGAAAAGATAAAACATGAAAAGACAAAAGAAATAATTAGGGAAGAGATAAAAGAGGACATTGGGAGGATATATGTAAATGAAAGATTGAAAGCATTCTCTACCGATGTTAAGAGCGGAGTAGATGTAGTCAGAAAAATAAAAAAAATCTTTGAAAATTATAAATTTGAAACAAAGATAATCGCTGCGAGCATAAGAAATGCAAGACAGGTAATGGAGGTAGCGGAGACGGGAGCAGATATAGCAACAATACCTTTTGATGTTATTGCCCAGATGATAAAACATTACAAAACACAGGAAGGAATGAAAAACTTTACAAAAGATATTATTCCCGAGTACGAAGTATTGTTTAAAAAATAAAAAACCTTATAAACTTTAAAATATTACTTTTCTTATGATAAAGATAGCTCCTTCAATTCTTTCAGCGGATTTCTCAAAGCTCGGGGAAGAGGTAAAAGAAGCAGAAAAAGGTGGAGCGGATCTCATACACATAGACGTCATGGATGGGCATTTTGTGCCAAACATTACAGTAGGTCCTATAGTTACAAAGGCCATAGCTCCTCTTATAAAAATCCCCATGGATATACACCTTATGATAGAAAATCCCCAGGATTATATTAAAGATTTTGTTAAAACTATTGATATTGGGAGGGATATCTCTAAAGATTGTGTATCTGTCCATGTGGAAACGTCTCCCCATATACATCGAGTTTTAAAGGAGATCAAAAACTATGGGGTCATGAGTGGCGTAGCCTTAAACCCTGCGACTCCATTGGAAACTATAAAATATCTATTAGACGATATTGATCTTGTAGTTATCATGACTGTAAACCCGGGATTTGAAGGGCAGTCATTTATAGAATCCATGATCCCAAAAATAAAAAGGGCAAAAGGATTAATAGGGGATAAAAACATAGATATTCTTGTGGACGGGGGAATTACGGCTGAAAACGCTAAAAAAATAGCTGATGCAGGAGCTACTATACTGGTAGCAGGCTCTGCAGTTTTTAACAAAAGAGATTCGATTGAAAACAATATTAAAAAAATTAGAGAAGCTGTGAAAATAAGGGTATAATTCTAAAGTTAAATGTAAAGTTTATGATCTACAAAACGTAAAATCATGAAAGAAACAAAAAATATTTAAACATCTAAGTTATAAAATATTAAAAAGAGGGAATAAAAATGAATAAAAAAAATATAGATAGAAGATTAGCTATTTTTATAATGGCTATAATGATTTTAACT
>DAOVEQ010000167.1 GCA_030668905.1 Thermococci archaeon | reverse complement strand
TCGAGAAAGGGGTAATTTTGTATGAAAGACGAGATAGCTAAAGAATGGATTGAAAGAGGAAGGCACGACTTAGATGCAGCAAAAATTCTCTTTGCTGAACAAGAACACTTCGATATCATTCTTTTTCACATACATCAGGCTGTTGAAAAATACCTCAAAGCCTTTCTCATCTACTATGGCTGGAAACTACGAAAAATCCATGATATTGAAACACTCATAACAGAAGCGTTGGATTTTAAAAGTGAATTGAAAGAGTATCTCGATTTTAGCAGAGAATTAACAGCCTACTACTATGAAGGGAGATATCCTCCAGGACCTACTACACCTTATTCAAAAGAAGAAGTAGAAAAAGCACTTGAAACTGCAGAAGATATCATAAAAAAGCTGGAAAGAGAAATGAAGTAGTGAAAAGACGCATCTAACGAGAAAATGGCTCTGTGCTTTGTAGGAATATTGAGGAATCTTCCTGAGGGTATCCTACGATAAAAACATCTCATTTTTTATTTTTTCCGGGAGATATTTGTCAGCTACGAAACTTAGAGATTTGTTGGCGAGAGCCTGCTGTTCTATTCTGACTCCTTTTTTTAATGCAAGTTTTAACTGTCTCTGCCAGTCTTTACCTTTGAACCATGGATACTCTAACTCTTCTTTTATCCTTTTTATATCTGTTTCTTTGAGTTTTTCCGTTACATTTTCAAGGCCGTACATTTCTATATCATCTATAGTCATCCCGACAAATTTCGAATCCGGAACAGACAATCTTTTTGACAGATAAGCTAAATTGATTGATCCCTGTTTTATTGTGGAATATATGTACCAGCCGTAAGGATCTCCGTCTGTGAAAACGAGGACGGGGAGCTTTGCTTCTTTACGTATTCTCTTTATAAGACGTCTTACACCTCTCGGTGCCTGTCCCTGGCACGCTACTATTAAAGCCTTGTTTTTCTGGGCAAACTTCTCTTCTATTAATCTATCAGCCATGGCAGCAGTTTCTACCACTAAAATATATTTAGCATTTACTCCCGTGATCTCGATCTCTTCCACATTTCCTGGCACAGCCCAGCCCCCTCTGCCTAATTTTGAACAATTAAACTGATCTTCACCGTCTTTTATTACTATATCTCCATAAATATATCCCCGCCTGTCGGCGGTCAAATTAAGTTCTTCTCTCAGTATACTGAGGCTGAGTTCAAGATCCTCGATAATGGGATTGGACTCATCCTGATCCTCGAATGTATTTTCTTTCTTGGTACCTTCAAGAGTGTGTTTTAAAGCATAATAAAGCTCCCTTATCCCTGCGTGCTTGTTCTCACTTATCAACTGGTTGCAGTACGAAGCGATGAGAAGGGTCTGCATAAATTTTCTTGTATGTGCTATATTGAAATAATACCTTTTTGAGTATTTATTTCCCATCACCAAAAATCCTTTAGCATCATCATACTTCACATTCCCCAGACTTCTCTGTGTTATTTTTATATAAGGATCTCTGCCTTTTTCTAACTGCTTTAGGATACTTTCTCCAAACTCAGTTAACTTTTCTTCTGTTTTTTTCATTTTCCTACCTACGCATATTTTTTTTCTATGATTTTAATAAATAAATTTTTAACTTTATCGGTATCTCTCCCACTAAGCTTCGATATGGCTTTGCTTGTCTCGGGTGCGTACTTGAGTAAAGAATCCATCCTCTGTTTCTTTCTATATGCTTTTCTTTTTGAATCCATATATCTCTTTAGACCTCTGCATGTATCCATTATCCCGAATCTAACCTCATTAAAGATCTCCTCTTCCATAGCTATGGCCTGTTTGCCGGCAGATGTATACGGTATATGGGTAGATGTAACATTTACAAAAACTGTCAAGGGAGTTGATTCTAAATTTACTCTGTACCTCCTCCAGTCTATATTTTTTACAGCCTCGTTTATAACGCATCCTCCCTGGTCAAACACTAATGGACTCCTGTTAGCATATCTTATTATTTCTATACCTGGTTCACTTTTGCCCCCGTATGCAAGCCCTACTTCTATTATGAATGGAATACCTCCTCTATATGTTCTCGGGGATCTTGTTATCGCAAGGGAAAACTCCGGATTTATGAGGGAAAGACCTTTTATTATATTTTCTTCCCCTATGGGGATAAGACCTTCGCTGGAAGGCGCCATAAAATCTATTTCTTTGAATGCATTCACTACTCTCTCTGCATCGTTCCATGTCAATCTACCTACGTTTTTATCCAGGGATACTCCGCTGACTCTTTCTATCTCCTCTGCCTTTTTTCTTGATATTCTGGCAAGTTCTGATCCTAGAAAACTCCCTAATTTCCTTGCTCTGCAATTCCTGGCCATTACAAGAAGATCGTCAGTAGACATCCCCTTGGGATGAAGTTTCATTATCTTTGGCGACTTTGGCATAGTTTTAGACGACCTCGGAAAGACTATCTTTGTTCCGTCGGGTTCTATAAACTCTATCCTTGCATGAGGATTTGCTATTGAAGACATCCTCAGATAGTTATAAGGAGAGTACTTCGATTTGATGTAGGTAACATCCTTAGCTTCTATAACGATCTTTGTGCCTCTCCATCCGTTATCTTTAATT
>DAOVEQ010000092.1 GCA_030668905.1 Thermococci archaeon | reverse complement strand
AACAAAGACTATATCCGGGTTTACAATTTCTGAGTAATGACCGTCAATAACAACATCATCTGTATGTTTCAAAAGTTTTTTCAGCTTTTTTTCATCTACTATTTTTGTTTCTCTTTCTGTATCTTCTTCTATTATCAAATTGTATTTTTCCGCGAACTCGCCTATGTCTATATACCGATAACCCAATATTCCAGCAATTTTTTTTGATACCATCGTCTTTCCGGTACATGGAGTACCTGTAACAGCAATTATCATATACAATTCTTTAATTTACATTTTTAAATATTTTTTCATACTTTCTGTGCCCAGAGTTTCAGGAGTTCAAGCATATTAAGATCGCCTATTACTCTAAGATCACCGTCTACAACGGGCATCTCTTCAAGATCATTTACCAGAACAATATCTTTTTATAAATCTCAGAATAAAAATGTATCATATGATAGTTTTCATTTATGTTGTAGCGATCTTTTCATCTGCTATGCTCTTTGGTGAGATAGCTGAAAAACTTAACCAGCCAAATATTATAGGGGAACTTTTTGGGGGCATAGTGGTGGGGCCTATTGCCTATGGGATATTCTCTCTAATTCTCTCATCAGATCATCCTTTTTTTGCATACTGGAGACCTGAGATTATAGAAAGTGAGATAGGAATCCTTATAGAGATAGGTATGGTGATGGTGATGCTTATAGCTGGGCTGGGTACGGAACTGGAGGATCTTATAGCTTCAGGAAAATATTCTCTACTACCTGCCATATTTGGCGTTGTGATTCCGTTAGTTCTTGGGTACTCTATTGGAATATTCTATGACTACTCCCAGATTACATCTCTCTTTCTCGGGGCATCACTTTCTATCACCGCAGTAGCTGTGAGTGCCAAAACTCTTCTCGATTTAAAAAAATTGCAGAGCAGGATAGGAAGTACCATTCTTGGAGCTGCAATCATCGATGATGTTCTTGGATTAATAATTCTTTCTGTTCTTTTGAGTCTTGTTCACGGTGAAACTTTCTCTTTTGTGGAGATCTTAAAGATCGTATTAAAATCTGTGGGATTTTTGTTTATAAGTGTAAAACTTGGCGGATATCTCCTGCCAAAAATTTTAAGATACAGGTTAAAATTTGGAAAAGAACTCAGACTTGGAATAATCCTTCTGATCATGCTTATTTTTTCAATTTTGGCAAGAGTATGTGGGCTTCATGAGATGATAGGCGCTTTTATTGTTGGAATGCTTCTTAAAAAAGTTCTTACGGAAGCAGAAATAGATAGTTTAGTTACATGGGGTCTTGGATTTTTCACTCCTTTATTTTTCGGCTGGATAGGATTTTCTGTGATATTCTCCTCTGTTTTCAGTGTTCTAATGGCTGTGATACTATCGGCTGCGATAATAGGAAAGGTTCTTGGATGTGGAGTCGGAGCGCGTATAAGTGGATTGTCAACCAAGGAAAGCATGGCTGTTGGGGTAGGAATGAATGGAAGAGGTGCTGTGGAACTCGTGCTTGCAGGAGTGGGGCTGGAGTTTGGGATAATCCAGCAGGATCTGTTTTCAATAATTGTTTTTATGGCATTTTTCACAACATTAATAACACCAATAGTCTTAAAGATAACACTGAGAGAAACTCAACAGAAAAAGATAAAAAGAATAAAAAAAGAGGGTAGTTAATGTCGATTAAAGGGAAGTTTTTAAGACACACGAAAGAAGATATAAAAAAGATGCTTGAAGGTACTGAACTTCATAAAGAGATCAAAGAAAAACCAAGTAAGAAGAAAGTGAGATTTCCGGAAAGAATGGAAGTTAAGAGTGTAATGAAAAAACCTGTAAAGATAAAAGAAAATGCACCGATCAAAGATCTTCTTCTCCTTCTGAAAGAAACACAGGAAACATTTTTTATAGTCGTGAATGACCAGGAAAAGCCAAAAGGTATAATAACTGAAAGCGATCTCTTAAAAATAATAAGAAAACCGAGAAAAAAAACTGGAATAGGGGGTATAGGATACAAGAGTCTTCTTTTCAGAGGTGCTGAGAACGTTGGAGATATAATGACCAGAAACCCTATATATGTAAAACCAACATGCAAATTAGAAGAAGCTGCAGGCATAATGAGAGATTATAAGGTAAGACATCTTCCCGTTGTCGAGGACCATAAATTAGTCGGATCTATTAGTTTAAAAGACATACTTTTAATATTGAGAATACTCATTTAGGCGAGAAAATGGATCTTCTTTTGACAATAATTTTATTTTTGATAGCTGCTAAAATTGGTGAAGAAATAGCGGAGAGAGTTAAGATGCCGCCCGTTATGGGAGAATTGCTCTTCGGGATCGTTATAGGGCCTTCTATTTTGGGAGTTGTTGCACCTTCAGAGTTTACTGATATGCTCGGCAGCATAGGTATAATAGTCCTCCTTTTTTTGGTAGGGATGGATACAGATATATCAGATTTAAAAAAATCAGGAAAACCTTCTTTTTTATCAGCTCTTGGGGGAGTTTTTGTCCCCATGATTTTTGGATTTACTGTTGCCTATTTTCTGGGATTTCCCAAGACAGAAAGTATTTTTATAGGCGCAATACTCACTGCTACAAGTGTAGGGATAACGGTAAGAGCGCTTGTAGATATGAAAAAGTTAGACACGAGTATAGGAATGACGATTCTTGGAGCTGCTGTGATTGATGATATTATGGGGATCATAATTCTTACAGTTCTTGGGAGTCTTGCTTCCTTCTCTATTTTTGGTTTCTTTGGAGTTATAGGAAAAATCTTGCTCTTTTTTGCACTTGCACTTTATTTAGGATTTAAGCTCATGCCTTTAATTATGAGAAAAGTTCAGAGATTTCGTGCACCCGAAGCTCTTTTATCATTTTCATTGATCTTCATGCTCGGCATCTCTCTCATCGCTAAAAGTATAGGTTTGGCAGCGATTATAGGAGCTTTTTTTGGAGGTGTAATACTCCACAGAGTAAACCAGAAAGAAATAATCAGTGAAAAAGTGTATTCTCTCGGGTACTCAATTTTTATTCCAATATTCTTTGTAAATATAGGTGTGGAAACTAACATAGAAGCAATTCCTGAGGTAGGACTCTTGGCTCTGGCAATCATTCTTGTAGCTGTGATAAGCAAGATCGTTGGCGCTGGTATTGGCGCAAAGCTTGGAGGATTTAAATATAAAGATTCGTTAAAGGTAGGAATAGGGATGATACCGAGGATGGAGGTTGCCCTGATCATAGCAAGAACAGGATTGAAGCTGGGAATAATAGGGGAATCAGTTTTCTCCATTACGATAGTTTTGGTCATGGTAACTACGCTCATTACGCCTCTGCTGTTAAAACTCGCTTTCAGGAAATAGAAGATTTATTCAGAAAGTTTTTTAAGTTATAGCTCGTTCTTTAAAACATGTTTCAGAGACTGAGAGGAACAAGAGATTTCTATCCAGAAGAGATGGCAGCGAGAAATAAACTCTTTAAAATTATCAAAGAAACTGCAGAGAGATATGGATTTGTGGAGATAGTTTCTCCAGCGATCGAGTCATTCGATCTCATAGCAAAGAAATCCGGAGAAGATATAAGAGACGAGATCTATGCTTTTGAAGATAAGGGGGGGAGGACTATCTGCTTAATTCCCGAGTTTACACCTTCCGTGTCAAGAATGATAGCAAACAGACAGAAAGAACTTGGAAAGCCTCTAAAATGGTTTTCTATTCCAAGGCACTGGAGATATGAGAGGCCTCAATCTGGACGATTACGCGAGTTTTATCAGTTAAATGTGGACATATTTGGATCAAAGTCTCCAAAGGCAGATACAGAAGTTTTATCCGTCGGGATAAGTATAATGCTCAATCTAGGTTTAAAAGACTTTTTATTTCATATATCCAATAGAGAGTTCCTCCAGGGTCTTCTTCAGGAATCCAATGTGAGTGATATCCATGAAGCTTTCAGGATTATAGATAAAAGAGAAAAAATTCCAGAAGAAGAGTTCATTGAGAGTTTGTTAAACTGCGGGATTAAAAACTATGACGAGATTCTGGATGTTCTTGATTCTGTAAATATAGAGAATATAGAAAATTTTAAAGGTAGAAATAAAATGATAGATAGATCGATTGACAATCTTCTCGATATTTCTAAATCTCTGGACTATTACGGCTTTAAAGAATATTGTACTCTAGATTTAAGTGTTGTAAGAGGGCTTGCATACTACACAGGTATGGTATTTGAGGTTTACGACAAAAAGAAAGAAATGAGAAGCTTGTTTGGAGGAGGAAGGTATGACGATCTCGTGGAAAGCTTCGGAGGAGAACCTACGCCCGCAGTGGGGTTCGGAATGGGAGATGTTGTTTTAGAGCTCATGATGAAAAAAGAGGGAGTATGGCCCGAAGAAAAGACTTATATAGATTACTATGTTGCCGATATAGGGGATGTTGATAAGTATGTTTTAAGCATAGTGAGAAAGTTACGGGATAAAGGGTACAGGGTGTCATTTGATCTAGCAGATAGAAATCTGAGTAATCAATTAAAGTATGCAGACAGAATAAACGCTAAAAATGTTATTTTTGTTGGCGAAAAAGAATTGAAAGAGGGTAAAATAGTCATAAAGAATATGGAAACAGGGGAGCAGGAAAAAGTAGAGATAGGTAAAATTTAGTCGTTGTGTTTCGATATTTCCGCCATGATCCAGTTTTTTATTTCATTTTTTTTGTGTAACAGATACTTTATCTCTTCAGGATTCGTTAAAGCTATCTTTGCAAGCCATCCCAGCGTATAACAGTTATTATTAAGTAATTCCGGATCGATCTCCAGCTCTTCATTGACTTCTAAAATTACTCCACTTAGAGGGATCGGTAACTCTTCGTCCCATTCCTCATCATCATTTCCCATAACACAGAAAATTTCTCCTCTTAAATACCGTTCTTCCTCAAAGGGCAGTTCTACAAAATCGAAATCTCCAATTTTCTGCAGGTAATTGTCTATTCCTATCAATGC
>DAOVEQ010000008.1 GCA_030668905.1 Thermococci archaeon | reverse complement strand
TTTACTTTTGACCCATCTCACTGTAGATCAGTTATTCTTAAATAATGTAATGAGGGCTTTCATGTTTTGTATTGTCGGATTTGCTGTCGGCATTCTTAGTGAAGCAAGAAACAAAGCAGAAAATGAATTGAAAAAATATTCAGAAAGACTTGAGGAAAAAGTTGAGGAGAGGACAGGGAAATTGAAAGAGAGTGAAGAACGCTTCCGGGCTATATCCGAAACGGCCCAAGACTCTATCTTCATCAAGGATCGCACTCTAAAATACACACAAGTCAATCCAGCTATGGAGAAACTTTTCGGAGTTCCAACCTCAAAACTGATCGGAAAAACAGATGACGATCTCTTTGATAAGGAAGCTGCGTCACATATTAAGGAGATAGACTCTCGCGTTCTTAAAGGAGAGATCGTTGAAGAAGAACACACCAAACCAGTGAAAGGAGTTCCGTTTACTTTCCATATAATTAAGGTGCCGATGCGCAATGCCTCTGGCGAGATCATCGGTCTCTGTGGCATTGCCCGTGATATCACCGAGCGAAAACGTGTCGAAGAAGAATTGCAAGAGAGTAAAAACAAGATTGAGCAACTCCATAAAATAGCAGCACAGATGGAAGCTGTACAATCGAAGGAAGAGGTTTATCAGCTCACAGTAGATACGGCGGAAAAGATTCTTCAATTTAATATATGTGAAGTTTACATGGCAGAGGGGGATAAACTTGTAGTTAAAACAGCCTCTTCCGATATACCTCTTGCCGGAGGTCAGGATATGGCGATTGATGAGGGAATTGCTGGTAAAACTTACCGAACTAGTGAGTCCTATCTGACTGAAGATATAAAGGAGGAAAAGGAGGCAAGACCTTCTATAGATGAATATCGATCTGGAATAAGCATACCTATCGGAAAATTTGGCGTATTTCAGGCTATATCCACGAAAGTTGGTGCTTTCAATCAAGAAGATCTTAAAATGGGAGAACTCTTGATATCTCATACTACTGAAGCGCTTAAGAGGATTCGATCTGAAAAGGCATTGCAGGAAAGTGAGGAGAAATATAGATCATTGACTAACCAACTTCCTGTTGGAGTTTACAGAACAACGGAGGAAGGAAAACTTTTACACGCAAATCCTGCGTTGGCTACTATTTTAGAATTTGAAAGCGTTGAAGATTTTATGAAAGTCTCGGCATCAGATGTATATAATGATCCACGCGAACGCATTAACCAGATAAAACAATGGAAAACTACCAAGGAGATTATCTCCAACGAACTCAAATTTCGCACAAAAAAGGGTAGAGAAATTTGGATTCGAGATACAGGACATGCTATACTTGATGAAAATGGAGAGATTGGTTACATTGATGGGGTTATAGAAGACATTACAGAGCGAAAGAAGATGGAGGAAACATTGCAGGAAGAAAAAGAAAGATATCGGATCCTTGCAGAGGAGTCTCCACTTGGAGTATCTATAATTGGGAAGGATGGTCATTACAAATACATCAATCCCAAGTTCGTGGAGATCTTTGGATATACTCTGGAAGATATTCCTACAGGAAAAGAATGGTTTGCAAAAGTGTACCCTGATCAAGAATACAGAAATCAAGTCATTTCAATGTGGATCACCGACCTGAAGAAGTCAGAACGTGGCGAGGTTAGGCCTCGAACATTTATTGTGAGATGCAAAGATGGCTCAGAAAAGGTGATTCACTTTAGACCAATAACGACAGAGATTGGAGATCAATTTGTTATCTACGAAGACATCACTGACCGAAAAAAAGCAGAAGAACTCCTCAAAAAACAGAGAGAGGAACTCTCAGCCTTCGCACACACTGTTTCTCACGATCTGAAAAACTATATAGGAATTATTCGAAACAGTGCTCAATTCTCGCTTCTCAAAAAAGAATATGCAGAGAAGAATAATCGACATGACAAAAAAGATGGAGAATTTTGTAAATCGGCAACTTGAGCTTGCCGATGCCGGTAAAGCAATAGGAGAGCTTGAGGAGATAGATCTCAACAAAATGATAGATGAAGTAAGGAAGACTCATAGTATTGAGATACACAGAGAAGGATTGTCAATGATTAAAGGCGATTCACAGCGATTGAAAGAGGTATTCCACAATCTCATTGACAATGCAATAAAACATGGAAAAGCTGACAGAATAGAGATATCCTCAATAAAGAAAAAAGATAGCTGCATTATCTGCGTAAAAGATAATGGCAAGGGAATTTCAGGAGAAGACATTGACAATATCTTTAACATGGGATACTCAAAGATAGGTACGGGATTTGGTCTTACCATTGTGAAGAAAATAATAGAAGCGCACGACGGTAGCATTTCAGTGAAATCCAGAGAAAGAAAGGGAACTACTTTTGAGATAGTGCTTCCTTCTTAAATAATTTATTTTTTTCTTTTTCCAAAGAGGATAATTATTTTTGTTTCAGTGTACTTCTTTCTTTTCGTGCACGTTTTCGTCATCACACAATGTAGTTCCTTCAAAACTACATCCATTTGTTTTCCTTCTTCCTTTTTTCGATAAAACATTTTTTCTTTCCAGAACGGTTTCTTTTCTAAAGAAACGGTTTTTCTTTCTCTTTTCGTGCACGTTTTCTCTTTTTAAAGAGAAAAGGTGCGGGGGAAGGGATTCGAACCCTCGTATTCCTTCGAAACCGGATCTTAAGTCCGGCGCCTTTGGCCATGCTCGGCAACCCCCGCCTATCTATTATCATAAAAAAATAAAGATTAAAAGTTTTCTATATAGATCTGAAGTCGTTTATGGCAAAACTTGGTTCTTCATCCTCTTTAAGCACTCCTTTATTCCTTAAATACTCCTTTGCCAGAAGGTAATAGACGAGTGCCAGAGCCTTTCTACCTTTATTATTAGTAGGAATTGCTATATCGACCTTTATAAGCATATTCTCTGTATCGCAGAGAGCAACTACAGGTATGCCCTGTTCTGCAGCCTCCTTTAAAGCATGTCTATCAGCTCGCGGATCGGTAAGAAGAAGAACATCCGGTTCCATATAGTCTTTGCATCTTGGATTTGTCAACATTCCAGGCACAAACCTTCCCGTGACGCATTTAGCCCCAGTAGCTTTTGCAAAGGTACGTACGGGGGTATGCCCATATACTCTTGTAGAGACAGCAAGAATTTTATGAGGCTCAAACTTTGCCAAAAACTTTGCCACATGTCTTATTCTCTGATCTGTTACTTTAACATCCAGAACAAACAATCCGTCTTTCCTCACCCTAAATATATACTTATCCATATATCCTGTTTTTTGCTGTGTACCTATGTGAATCCCAGATACAAGATACTCTTCAAGGGGTGCTAACAGTTCATCACTCATTATATCTCCTCCATTCTGTTCAGATCTTCATGAATCCTTAAAAGTTCATTTATCTCTGTCATATCTTCTATTTTTATATATCCTATATTAAATCCTACTGCCAAATGGCAAACGCCATCTTCAACGTATTTTATCGCATTTCCTCCTCTTTCCTGCTCTATTTTAATTTTGGATAATGTATCCAGAGGGATTAGATTTAATTCTGCATTATTTTTCAACAAGTTCATTTCATGATCATGAACTTTATCTTTGTAGATTATTTTTGGGATATCTCTGGCAAATACCCCTCCCAGATACTGGTACAACGGCAAGCCATAGAAATTAGAGGCTGCTTTAGCTGATGCCATTGAGAATACAAACCTTACTTCGGAGTGATCAGTTATCTCTTCCAAAATAGAATCTATTGGTTTTTGTTCAAGAACACTGAAACCTATTAATTCTGGAAGCACAACTTCAATTATGTCATCTATACCCCATTCACTAACGATACTGCTCTTTCCATAACTTCCTGTGGAGAATATGTCCACTTCCAGCAGATTTTTTTTGTTTTTCTTATAGACCTTTCTCACGAATATATCTTCAATTATTTCCAACTTATCACCTTTGAGATGGTGGGGCCGCCGAGATTTGAACTCGAGTCACCAACGCCCCGGGTTGAGAGGATGGTCCAAGCTACCCTACGGCCCCTTAAACACTATACTCCAAAATTTCATCTATACCCTCGACATGTGTCAAGATCATTCTTCTGCAACAGTATCTCTCCAGTCCCAGATCATCCAGAACCTTTTTTGGATCTTCACCAGCTTCTATCCTTTCTCTGTACTTAGTATAGAGATGCCCTATAGGTTTTCCGCACGTAAAACATCTAACAGGAATTATCATTTTTTCACCTGTAAGATTTCTGTTTTTTTGCTCTGGGTCCTTTTGAAGAAGCATTTGGTTTGTGGGGCTCTGTTCTTCTTATGTCACCTTTTAACATTACTTTATCATATTTCATATAAGTGTCCTTAAGAGTCGAGTCCTGTGTCCAATCTATGAGCGCCCTTGCAACAGCTGTTCTCACAGCTTCAGCCTGACCCATGACTCCTCCTCCTTCAACTTTCACATCTATATCTATCTTATTTACAACATTACCCGCTAGTTTTAACGGCTCCATTATTTTCATTTTTGCAAATTCAGGCTTATAAATATTTAATGGCTTATGATTTATCCTCATATTTCCTTTTCCTTCTTTTATTACAGCTCTTGCAATTGCTGATTTTCTTTTTCCAGATGATTGGACTATTTTTTCCATTTTATCCACTTCCTAAGTATTCAGACAGTTTTTTTATTGTTGTATATTTTAAAGATTTTTCTTTATTCAATTCAGCATCTTTTAATTTTATTACATCATGATCTTTAAACTCTTCAGGAATTCCTGCATATATCTTCAATCTTTTCAATGCTTCTCTCCCTTTAGGTTTTTTATAAGGTAACATCCCTCTGACCGTTCTTTTCACTATTCTTTCAGAACTTTTTGGATAATTTGGTCCTTTTCTCGGATTGGCAAGGTTTTTCAGCTTCAATCTATGTTTAAATCTTTCAAATATCTCTTTTTCACTTCCAGTTATTACAATTTTCTCTCCATTGATTATGGTGATACTTTCTCCATTGAGAAGTTTCTTGGCGACGATAGACGCCGTCCTTCCCAAAATCAAGTTCTCTCCATCTATAATCATATGATCACTCCATTATAATTACATTCTTTCCCTGCGGATTTCTTTCCACAAGTTCCTCTATTGTAATAGCGTCTCCTCCATTCTTTATTATCTCGTTGTAAGCTTTTTTTGAAAATTTCAATGCGGAAACTGTAATTTTGTGTCCTAAGTTTCCATCCCCCAGAACTTTTCCAGGCACTACTACAACATCACCATCTTTGGTATGCATATCAAGTTTCCATAGGTTCACTTCAGGCATCTTTCTTGTAGGTCTGCACAATCTCTTAGAAATAGCTACCCAAAGATTCACACTGTCTTTATATCCTTTGCTCCTCAAATTTTCTACGAGCTTAATTAACCTCGGATTAGTTTTAGTCAATTTTTTCATGTTATCACCTTTGAACTCAGCGCATTATCTGCTCGCTCAAAGAATTTCTAACATCTTTTTATAGAAACCTTTATAAATATTGTGGTTATCCTAAAATCTTTTCACCCACTCCCCTCAATCTTTTTTATCAAGATTTCAAAAGCTTCAAAAACTCCTTTTTTCTTTACAGCGTCCGTAGGTACGATCTCTATGGATTCTGGCAGTTTCATTTTTTCCCTGATCTCTTCGATACTTAATGCATGTTGGATATCCTGCTTATTTGCCACTACTATTAAAGGCAGGCCCTTTGCCCTCGTTTTTTCAAGCATTGATTTGGCGCGAGGAAAAGATTCTGGCTTTGTAGAATCTATGATCAAAAATACGCCCATCGCTTCATTTGCTATAAATTTAAGGATAGGATCAAACCTCTCCTGCCCGGGGGTTCCGAAAATATCGGCAGTTATGTCTCCATACTCTATATGTCCCTTATCCAGAGCTACAGTAGTCCCCATTCTGTCCACAGATACGGATCTCGTTGATAATGAACGAACAAATGTGGATTTCCCGGCATTAAAAGGTCCTGTAACTAAAACTTTTGGGATAAAAGCTTTTACTCCTCCAGGTTTAGCTATCTTGAACATTAAGTTTCCTTTTGCTTTTTCCAGCCAGTCTACCTTCAGGATACCATAATACTGGCCCAGAATAACTCTTTCACCTATACCTCCTACCCTGATAACAGCATTCATTATCTCATTTAATTTAGTTTTTATCTCTTCTGAGTACGGCCAGTTTGTGAAGTTATATACTCCTATAGCATTATTGGCATTGAACATTTTATTCCATTTTTCTACATGTTTGATAGCGTCATCACCGCAAAGGTCTAGAATAGAGGAAAGAGAGCCAAATGTTATTATAGTCTCAGATTCTTCTACTATTTCGTTGATAATCCTGCTATAAGAGTTTATATCATTTGGATTTTTTATGAGATACTGAGCATCACTTTCACTGCCTATGAGAGAGGAATAAGCATCTACAAATATTAGTTTATCTCCATATTTTGATATATCCCACCCGTATTCTTCGAAATTTTCTTTTATAATCTGGGGATCTGATTTAGTTGTTATAAAAACTCCTTTTCTACCTTCTTCTAAATTTTTATACAGTGTCTGCATTCCAAATATCTCTCCCTCTACCTCAGGTTGAATTAAATACATCACGGTCTTTCCTTCTGGAATGCCACCTCCAAGAAAAGAATCCAATCTTGGTATACCTGATGGTATCATTTTTTACCTCCTACAATTAATTTCCCCTCCTTTATTTCAAACTCAAACTCCTCTTTTATTCCAAAACCGCTGAAAATTATTTTATTTTTCTCTATTTTTATTATAATATCTATAAGTTGCTTTATGGGTGCCACTTGTGGATTTTCAGGATCTTCATCTAAGGTGAATATTCCATATCCATCTATCTTCTTTACTCTTCCTGTGAGTATATGGAGAAATCTGAATACAGTCTGTACGTTTGAATACATCAATAATGTGGAAAGTGAATCTATCGTTACCCTTATATTCTTGTACTCTTCAATATTCCAGAATCGCTCTAAAAGACCGCTATACTTAACAGAAACACCTGTCAGGTCCACAGAACTCGAAACATATTTTATGCTGTTACTGTCTTCAATGTTTGTTTTCAATCTTAAACTTTTGGAGATACAGTCAACTATCCCCAGTCCTTTGATATCTGTCCTTTCAGAGACCCATTTTTGAATTTTCTCCCCACTTTCCTTTGTCGAGATATAAATCACAGCTTCTTTCCTCTCTAATGCATCCAGACAAATATATTTTGCCATCATCGATGTTCCAGATAGCGGAGGCCCCGAGAGCAATATGTTACTCCCCTTTGGAATATTGATATCAAGTTTACTGTGAAACATTTTATCACATTGACTATATGTTAAGACTTAAAAAAGTTTCCTATAGTTCGCCTTTAATTTCTTTTTCCACCCTAAGGAAAAAAGTTTCCATGAATCTATTCCTTTCTTCAGCTATCCTTTTACCTTCTTCTGTCAGTATTCTATCTTTTATCTTGGAAAGCTTTGCTTTGTATTCAATTACAGGTGTATGTTTTTTATGATCGAGTTTTCTGGATATCTCAATGTTTTCATCTGAAAAATCTTTTTTTCTGTAAAGTTTCTGTCCATTTTCTCCTCCAAATGAGTAAGCCCTGCATATGCCTATAGCACCGATCGCATCAAGCTTGTCTGCATCATAGAGTATTTTAGCTTCAAGCGTTTCGGGAACTGCGTTGTTTCTATATCTATGTGTCTTTATGCAGTGAATTACATTTCTTTTTGTTTTTTCATCTATTTTATATTTGTCCATTATTTTTTCAGCTATCTCTGCACTGTATATCTCGTGATCTTCATCTCCTTTTATTCTTCCAATATCGTGAAGCAGTGACGATAGTCTGAGAACTTCAAGATCAGCTTTTTCTTTTTTTCCTATCTTCATGCAAAGATTGTAAACTCTTTTTACATGAGAGAAATCATGAGTTGGTTTTGAGTTTTTAAAATATTCTTTTACTTCTTCTTCAATGGTCATGAGATCACCAAAACTTATGCGTATCTTTTTTAACTCCTTTAAGTGATATGTATCATGGTTAAAATAATTTTCCTAGGTAGTGGCGGAGGCAGATATATCTGTGTAAACCAAAAGAGAGCCACAGGAGGTTTCATTATAGGTAAGTACCATGTGGATCCAGGTCCGGGTGCTCTACTCAGATTATTGGAAAAGAAGATAGATCCAAAAAAACTCGACGGAGTCTTTGTTTCCCACAAACATATAGATCACTGTAATGATGCTTCTTTAATTGTTGAGGCATTAACAAATAGTTTGAACAAAAAAAGAGGAATATTTGTAGGTTCTAAAGACTGTTCGGACTTATTGTACCCAGAAGAAAAAGCTTCTCTTGATAAATATTATTTTGTAGAGAAAAAAGAAAAAATTTCGCTGGGAGATATGAATGTAGAGGTTTTGGAAGCCAGACATGCAGAAGGAACGTGCGTAGGTTTCAAGTTTTATACATCTTCAGGAGAGATATCGTATACATCAGATACAGAGTATTTTTCAGGACTGTGTTCACATAAAGGTACCAGAATCCTCATACTCAACGTAACAAGACCCAGGAATTCTAGAATACCTTTCCATCTTTCTACGGAAGATGCAGTGGAACTTATATCAATAGTAAAACCTGAGCTGGCGATAATTACCCATTTGGGAATGAAGATGCATCCTATAGCAGAGAGAGAGAGAAAATTTATAGAAGAGGAAACTAATATATCTACCATTATAGGCGAGCTCGGTACAGTAGTTACAATGGAAAAAAATATAACTATAGAGAAAATTTAGAGTTGATAAGGTGTTAAGATGCTCGGTGAGTACAATCCAAAGGAACTTGAAGAAAAAGTCCAGAGATTCTGGGAAGAAAAAGAGATATATAAATTTGATCCAGATAGTGAAAAACCTGTGTTTTCCATAGATACCCCTCCTCCAACATTCTCGGGAGAGATACACATCGGACACGCGATGAGTTACTCACAGGCAGAATTTATGGCACGATACAAGAGAATGAGGGGATATAATGTTTTTTATCCTATGGGTTTTGACGATAACGGCTTGCCAACAGAAAGATTGGTAGAACAGAAGTATAAAGTAGATATTAAGGAGATAGGAAGAGAAAAATTTGTAAAACTCTGTTTAGAGGAAACAAAGTTAGGTTCTAAAAAATACAGGAATGTCTGGACGAAACTGGGGATCTCTGTAGACTGGGACTTATCCTATTCCACTATAAATAAACACTGCCAGAGACTGGCTCAGATATCTTTTATAGAGTTATATAAAATGGGGAGGCTGGAAAGGAAAAAAGAACCCGTGATCTGGTGTCCTCACTGCAGAACAGCAATAGCGCAGGCAGAGTTAGAAGATAAAGAAGAAGATACTTTCTTAAATACAATTATTTTTAAAACAGATGATGGAAAAGACCTCCCTATAGCAACGACAAGACCAGAATTCCTTGCTTCCTGCGTCAGTGTTGTGGTACACCCCTTTGACGAAAGGTACAAATATTTAATCGGAAAATATGCCATAGTCCCGATCTTTGGAAATAGGGTTAAAATAATATCTGATAACAGGGTAGATAAAGAGTTTGGAACAGGTATAGTGATGATCTGCACCTTCGGTGACAAAACGGATATAGAATGGTGGAAAGATTACAATTTAGATTTAGTTATATGTATAAATAAAGACGGGACTCTGAACGAAAAAGCAGGAAAATTTAAAGGAATGGAATTAAAAGAGGCTAGAAAAGCTGTATTAAAAGAATTAGAATCTAAAAATCTATTAATAAAAAAAGAAAAGCTTCACCATGCAGTAAATACCCATGAGAGATGCGGTACATCTGTGGAGTATCTAGTTGAAGACCAGTGGTTTGTCAAAATTTTAGATCTAAAGGGTGCCTGGATAAAACAGGCAGATAAAATGAACTGGTACCCTGATTTTATGAAAAAAAGATATATCTCATGGGTGGAAAACTTGAGATGGGACTGGTGTATTTCTCGACAGCGATACTATGGCGTACCCTTCCCTCTCTGGTACTGCAAAAAATGTGGAAATGTTGTGTTACCTGAGAAGGAGGATCTTCCTATAGATCCTATTAAAGATAAGCCAAAAAAACAATGCGTGTGTGGGTCTAACGAGTTCGTACCTGAGAAAGACGTTATGGATACGTGGTTTACCTCTTCATTGAGTCCGCAGGTAATTGCAAGGTGGGAGTGTGAAGACTCTTTAATGGATAAAATATATCCTAACTCGTTGAGACCGCAAGGTCATGATATAATAAGGACGTGGTTATTTTATACGGTCGTGAAAAGTTATTTCCATAATAAGAGCGTACCATGGCACAGTATAATGCTCTCAGGTTTTGGTCTTGACGGAGAAGGAAAGGCGATGCACAAATCTAAAGGAAATGTCATTCACCCGTTAGACATCGTGGAGAAATACTCTGCAGATGCGGTGAGATGGTGGTCATCGTCTGTAAAGTTAGGCGACGATCTCCCTTACAGTGAAAAAGATGTTGTTGCCGGGCATAGACTCTGTATCAAGTTGTGGAACGCTTCGAAGTTAATTTCTTCTCATTTGAACGAGAAAATAGAATCTTCCGATTTAAAAGAGATAGATAGATGGATTTTGAGTAAAATAGATTCTCTTATAGAAAAAGTGACCTTGTATCTGGAAGAATACGAGTACAGCAAGGCAAGGATACTCATAGAAACATCTTTCTGGCACGATTTCTGCGATAACTATTTAGAGATCGTTAAATATAGACTTTACGAGAAAAAAGGTAGATCTGCCGAGTATACTGTATACAACACTCTTTTAACGTATTTAAAGCTTTTTGCTATATATATGCCCCACATTACTGAAGAAATCTATCAGGATATATTCAAAAAATTTGAAGAATACGAGTCAATCCATATCTCTCCATGGCCTGAAAAACTCGGGATAAAAGAGAGTAATTTGGGCGAAACCTGTGTTTCTATAATCTCTTCGTTGAGAAAATGGAAAAGCGACAGGGGAATGGCTTTAAATGCGAAGATAGAAGACATTGTCATCTTCTCCTCAAAGGATCTTGATCTTATAAAAGAGGACATAAAAAGAGTAATGAACGTAGAAAATTTAGAATTTAAAAGGGGAAAACCTGAGATAGAAGAAAAGATCATTAAAGTAATACCCAATTACAAAGTCATAGGTCCAATTTTCGGAGACAGGACAAGAGAGATCGTGAAAATAATCCAAGACCCTGAGATTGTAAAAAGAATAGAGTCTGGAGAAAAAGTTACAGAATACAAGCTCTGCAAAGATCATGTTTCAAGGATAGAAAAAGAGTACAGAGCAGAAGGCAAAAAAGTAGATATACTGACAGGAAGGGATTATGTCATAGAGATATTCTGAATCCTTGCTCCGTAATCCTGGATCACTAAAGACGCTATACGATTTCCAAGCTCACAGCATTCTTTCAATGATTTTTCTTTTAAAAGGCCGGACAAAAAACCTGCGTTGAACGCGTCGCCAGCGCCTGTGGTATCTTTTACAGGAACTCTTTTAGCTTTAATTTTGAGATCCTCCTTATCAGTTTTCAGATAGCATCCTTCTTTTCCCATGGTGACAACTACTATACTGCATCCAATGTTCAATAACCTTTCAGCAGCTTTTTTATAATTTAATTTGGTCATAATCTCTATCTCTTCCTTCGTAGGAAAAACAGCATACGATCTTTCTATTATCTCCTTTAAAGCTTCCAATCCCATAGAGCTGTACATATCTCCGGGATCAAATGTTATTTTGCATTTTACCTTTTTTACGAGCTTTTTCTGGGTTTCGAAAGATAAGAAAGATCGAGAACATGCAAATGATGTTAGATGAAAGTATTTACATTTTAAATAATCAAGATCTATATCTTTAAAATCTATAAAATCATTTACTCCGGGATTCACAATTATGGCTCTCTCCCCTTCTGGAGTAACTAGGATATAGGCAATTCCCGTCTTTCCCTTCACTCTTCTGATTCCTTTCGTATCCACACCTCCAAAGTTTTCAAGAAAAAACTTTCCCTCTTCGTCTTCCCCTATTTTTCCTATATGTCCTGTTTTAAATCCTATTACGCTCAGATCATAGACAGTATTAGCCGCAGAGCCTCCTGCTGTTATCTCCTCTCTTTTTACATGGCATCCCTGGTCAGCCTTTGGAATTTTATCAATTAAAAAGATCTTATCGACGTTCAAAGCTCCAAAACCTATAACATCAAACATTATCCCAGCTCCCCTGCTTTTCCTCTCATTATATTCCTGTATTTTTTGTGAATTAGTATAATTTTTTCTATATCCTCACCTGCATGATGAAAATACCCTTCCCCCTTCCATTTCTTTATAAATTCTTTTTTATTTTGGGATTCAATAAAAGAAGCTAAAGGTAACAGATTGGTTCCCGCAAATGCAAACTCTGCATAAGGTATCGCATATTCATTACCGTTAAAAACTATACTTATCCCTCCTTTTTCCTTTACTGCTTTTAACATTTTGAAATCTGTTATACTGTCTCCAACAGCTACTACACTTTTAATATTTTCATTTTCTCTCTCCAAAATCTTGTAAATTGCTTCTGTTTTGTATCTTCCCCCAATAACCTTCGTATTTTCTATTATCTTTTTTATTTCTTTGTCAAGGTTTTCATAAAAATTATTGAAAAACTCTTCTATACTGTGGTCTTTGAGATTCAATATCTCTTTTTCTGTTTCCTGAAGATCTATATCATAATGCAGATAATCGTTTATCGGAAATTCTGTGCAGTATATGTCTTTTTCCGGCACTCCTATCCTCTTTCCTATAGAATAAGCATGTTGTTCATAGCTTGTTGAGATTATATAAAATTTATGCTTTTTTTTAAGCATGGATACAAGTTCTTTTACTCCTTTATTTATTTTAGCTTTTTCTGAAACTTTTTTTATATCATCTTCATTTATTTTGTGGGAGATTAAAAACGGGAGTATCAGTGCCAGTGTGTACCCGGCTTCATAATCTTTCTTTTTCAATGCCAGGACGTCATCGTACTTCGATATCTTTGAAAAAATTTCGCCACCATTTGGGATAAGTTTCATCAATTCATAAGCATTGTCCTGTGGGGATACTGGTCCTTCAAGATCAAAACATACTATCATGTACATTATAGGAAGGAAGAGAATAAAAGATTTTTTATCATGTAACGATCTCTTTTAATCTCTTTTGGTCCAATGCATTTCTTATCTCCATCCCTATCCTCTCGCCGTAGCTCATTGTCTCGCCGTATAAATATCCTGTATGCGGAGTGAATCTAGTTCCAGGGCTTCCTGGAATTCTCATGGAAACGTCAAAGATAACGGGCTCTTCTCTTCCCTCATAAGCAGCTACAGCTCCTTGTAATGCGAAAGCGCCTATAATTCCGGGAGGATGCTCTTTTTTACTTATTTCCACGAATTTTTCTCCAAGGATAAATATCTTTTCTATTATCGATTCCTTTGTCGTGACAGCATAATGTCCTGTTTCTACGAGCTTTACATCTAAATATTTGAGGATCTCAAGTTGTTCGTTTGCCGGGAGCCTCAATAATCCATCGAGATTAGTCTGTCTTCTCGTATCCGTACCCATTAACTCTAACTCGTCATCAATTACAGAATAGAAATAATTAAAATTCACAGCTGCACCGACTACGTACTCTTCGATGACCGCTTTTTTCAGATCTTCCTTAGTTATCAC
>DAOVEQ010000100.1 GCA_030668905.1 Thermococci archaeon | reverse complement strand
ATTCGGGAATCCCAGAGATAGCTGCTAAATGAATTATGCAGTCAAAAGGGAGAAGTTTTTCCAGGGCTTCTCTATCCCTGATATCAACATTTAGAATCTTATTCCCATTTATGTTATCGGTCTGGAATGAATAAAAATTATCTATTGGAATAATTTCATGATCTTTTATGAGCTCATGACAAACTCTCGATCCGATATATCCTCCTGCTCCGGTAATCAATATTTTCATGTGAATTAACCTCTCCGTGGATATCCTATTCCATAATATATTTTTATCTTTTCTGGATCCAGAACTCTTTTGGTATCGACTATTACAATATTATCACTTTTTTTCCAATTTAAATTTTTAAATTTCTTATTTTCAGTCATTATCACAATACAATCTATATTTTCAAAATCTTCTTTGTATTTTGCATATTCTTCTATTTCTTTTTTTGTAAATAATGGATCGTATAGAAAGACATCTGCTTTTAACTTTTTTAATTTTTTAATTAGAGGAATTGTAGGAGAGTTTCTGACCTCTTTAACTCCACTTCTGAATGACAATCCCAAAATTAAAATTTTAGAATTTTTAAACTCCTTTCTTATTTCGTTTAAACCTTTAATTATCAGATTCGCCACATGAACTACCATAGAATCATTTATTTTTCTAGATATTTTTGTTAGTTCTGTTTTTTTGTTCATTATAAAATAAGGATAAACAGGTATACAATGCCCCCCAACACCAGGCCCCGGATTGTGCAAATGACAGTAAGGCTGTGTATTTGCTTTTTCAAAAGCTTCTTTGGCATTTATACCACTCTCTTCACAGTATATAGCCAACTCATTAGCAAGAGCTATATTAACATCTCTGTATATCCCTTCAAAAACTTTTATAGCTTCTGCCGTTTTTATATCCGTTTTTATAACTCCTTTTTTGTTTATAATATTATAAATCCCTTCTAAAACTTCATTTGTTTTTTCATCTACCCCGCCAACTATTTTTGGATACTGGCCAGAGATATCGCGTATCGCAGTACCCGTAGATGTTCTTTCTGGGCAGTGTGCTACTCCAAAATCTCTGCCGCATTTTAATCCATTTTTTTCCAAAATAGGTATTAAAGACTCTGTAGCTCCTGGCGGCATTGTGCATTCTGTAATTACAATGTCTCCTTTTTCCAATCCTTTACTTATATCTTCCATTAAATTTTTTACAATATTCAGATCAGGCTTTTTGTTTTTATTCAAAAGTGTTGGTACAATAATAATATGAATATCTGAGATTTTAGATGCTTCAACACTATTAAGAACAGCTTTCAATTTCTTATTTTTTACCACCTTTCTGACCAGCTCATCCAGTCCCTCTTCTTCTTTCACCGTGTTTTCTCCAGAATTAATCTTTTCAACAATATTTTTGTTAATATCTACGCCAATAACATTAAATCCTCTATCTGCAAATACACATGCTAAAGGTAAACCCATCTTGCCGAGCCCATATACTGCTACTGTAATTTTTTCGATATTTTTTCTTATTTCATCAGCGGATAAGCCGTAACACTTCATTTTAATCACTTATCTTAACTATCTTATTCTCTTTATAGGATTCTATAGCTGACAAAGCTACTTTTAATACTTTTTTGCCATCTTCCACGCTTATTAACGGATCTTTATCTTTTTCTATACACTCAATGAAATGCTCCAATTCATTTCTCAGAGGTTCCTTTTTTTCTACTTTGATGTCTATTTCTTCCTCCTCATTATAGAGTTTTATTGAGGAAGAGATATAATCAATAGATGCGATTCCCTTATCCCCTACTAACGTCAATGTTCTGATCTTATAGGGGGTCAGCCAGTTTGTTTCAATGACTCCTGCATGACCATTTCTAAATTTTAGTAATATATTGGCATGATCCTCAAAATTGTGAATTACGCTTCCAGCAGAAGCATACACATATTCTATTTTATCATTATAGAGATAGGATATAATATCTATATCATGAACACCCAAATCTATTATTATTCCTACATCTCTTATTCTCGGATTGTAAGGTCCTACCCTCTTTGCAGAGATAGAAACGAGCTCCCCCAGTAATTCTGATTCTACCATCTCCTTAGTTTTTTCTATAACAGGATGAAATCGTAATATATGGCCTATCATTATTTTTACTTCTCCATTCATAGTATTTTTTATAATCTCATCTGCGTTTCCCAATGTGTCTGCAATAGGCTTCTCTATCAATAAATTTATCCCCTTCTCCATACAATCTAAAGCTACTTTTTTATGCAGTGTAGTTGGAACGACAATGCTGACGGCGTCTAGATCTTTTTTAAGCAATTCTTTATAATCTTTAAAAAATTGAGTATTGTATTTTCCAGCTAAAATTTTCCCTCTTTCCTCATTTATGTCAGATATACCAATTATTTCCTGGTTCATCTCTGAATAAACTCTTAAATGATTTTTTCCCATTTCTCCTACGCCTATTACACCTACCCTCATTTGATCACCTTTAATATGAGATCTAGATCTTTTTCATCAACAGAGGGATGTATCGGTAGAGATAAAACTTCTTTCGAAAACCTCTCAGCATTTGGACATTTTTCATTAGAATTGTATAATCCTAATTTGTTTAAAGGAATGGGATAATAAATTTTGCTGGCAACACCATTTTCTTTAAGTTTTTGCTGAAGCTGATCTCTACTTATAGGATACTCATCGGTAATCCTTATAGTATATTGATGATAAACATGGAAAGCTTTTTTATTTTCCCTTGGTGTTACTATTCCTCTTACATTTTTCAGTTTTTTTGTTAGATATAGAGAATTTTTTCTTCTTTTTTCAATGAAAGAACCAATTTTTTTCAGCTGCTCTATACCTATAGCGGCAGCTATCTCGTTCATTCTAAAGTTATAGCCTAAGTATACATATTCATACTGGCTTTTCATCCCTATATTTCTTATCAGTCTGCATTTTTCTGCTATTTTTTCATCATCTGTAGTGATCATCCCCCCCTCTCCTGTTGTAATATTCTTTGTGGGATAAAATGAAAAACATCCTGCACCAAAACTGCCTACTTTTTTATTTTCGAAGACTGCGCCGTGAGCCTGGCACGCATCTTCTACTAAAATCAAACTGTGATCTTCTACCAGATCCATAATCTCTTTCATATTGCATGGATTTCCAAAAAGATGAACTGGCAGTATAGCTTCAGTTTTTTTCGTGATCTTTTCATTTATTCTTTCTATATCTATATTAAACTCTTCGTTAATATCGGCAAAAACAGTTTTTCCCCCCGCAAATATTATGGAGTTTGCAGTAGAAATGAATGTAAATGGTGTGGTGATAACTTCCTTTCTTATATTATGGGACAAGAGAGAGGTAATAAGAGCTGTAGTTCCTGAACTGACAGCTATACTATATTTGACTCCCACATATTCTGAAAATCTCTCCTCAAACTCCTTGACTTTTTTTCCCTGAGTCAAAATACCTGATTTCAAAACTTCTTTAACGGCTTCTATCTCTTCTTCGCCTATTATTGGTTTTGCGATGGGGATCATAAGATCACTTCTTTTTTACACTTTGGACAGAAATAATTATTCTCCTTTTTTATGAGCTTGGCACCACACTCACATATGTACCCTTTTAAGATCGCAGGATTTCCGTACGTCAAACCACGATCGGGAACATCTTTTGTCACCACACTCCCAGCTCCTATCATGGAGTATCTTCCAATAATAATTCCGCATATAATAGTGGAATTTGCCCCTATAGACGCTCCTTTCCTTATAATTGTATTTTTTATCTTCGTATCTTCCCAGATGAAACTTCGTGGATAAAGATCGTTAGTAAATACAACATGCGGACCTATAAAAACATCTTCTTCAATCTTCACCCCTTTGTAAATACAGGCATAGTTTTGAATCTTGCAGTTGTCTCCTATTTTCACGTCTCTGTCTATATATGCCCCCTTTCCTATGTTGCAGTTTTTTCCTATTTTTACATCTTCTCTTATATGAACATGGTGCCAGATCTTTGTATTTTTGCCTATTTCTACGTTCTCCTCTATTTCTGCGGTTTTGTGTATGAACATTAAATTAATATTTCACTCGAATTTTATATACCTTTCTTTTTTTGTGAAAAAGGATCGTATTAGAAGACTCGTAAGATAATTTCTAATTTCTTTAAATCCGTTTCTAAATTATAGTTAAGATTCTACGAATCTTTTTCTTTTTCTTTATCTTGTTCTATTTTAAAGGAGTGACCAATTATAAAAGCCAAAATTATCCCTATCACGACAATATAGAAGGGAAATCCCCTGTTATATGAGATTCCTGCAATTTCCTCCACTGCCAATCGTATCCTATAAAACTCATAACAGAGCCATGCACCGAGTACCGTTATCGCCATCTGTGACCAGAACAACTGTTTATATCTGTTCATGATATCCTCTCTTCTTGTTTCTCATGATATAGTTTTATAAACTTTTTCATGAGTATATCCGAAGAATATAAAAACTCATCACACACAATGGTATTGGGCGGGGGTTACCGAGCTTGGAAAAGGTGCAGGGCTTAGGACCCTGTCTCGTAGGAGTACGCGGGTTCAAATCCCGTCCCCCGCACTGAAACCTCAGTGCACACGGTAGGCGACACTCACATCTCTGATGTGAGGTCCCCT
>DAOVEQ010000069.1 GCA_030668905.1 Thermococci archaeon | reverse complement strand
GGTGTTTCAAGACTCAGGACAGTCTACGGAAGCAAGAAAAACAGAGGATACAAGCCAGAGAGATTTAGAAAGGCAGGTGGTGCGATAATCAGAAGAATACTCCAACAGCTAGAAGAGGCGAAGCTTGTAAAAAATGAGACTGGGAGAGTTATAACGTCTAAAGGAAGGTCTTTACTGGATAAAGTTTCAAAAGAGATTGAGGGATAACGGATGGAGGAAGAGATTGAAGAGATCAGAAGAAAAAAAATGGAAGAATTAAAAAAGGCACAAGAGGCGCAGAACGCAGAGATACAGAAACAGCTTGTATTACGGCAGATACTTACGAATGAGGCCAGGAATAGACTTGTGAGAATAAAAATGGCGAGACCTGAGTTTGCAGAACAGATAGAGTTACAATTAATTCAGTTAGCACAATCAGGGAAGCTAGAGAAGAAGATTACAGATGAGGATCTAAAAACTATTTTAAGGTCTTTGCAGCAGAAAAAACCGAACTATAGAATCATGAGACGATAAAAATGGAAGCGAACCTGCTGTTCAGCGGCGGAAAGGATAGTTCTTTATCTGCCTTTATACTCAAAAAACTTGATTATGAAGTGAAAACTATTACGATAACATTCGGGTACAGTGAAAACTGGAAACGGGCAAAAGAGACATCGGAAAATTTGGGATATGCACACAGAGTAATGAGGATGGATGAAGGGATACTAAAAGAAGGATCGAGAATAATATTAGAAGATGGATACCCCTCAAAAGGGATTAAATATATCCACAGAGAAGTGATAGGGGAGCTTGCAAAGGATTATAAAGTAATCTGTGATGGATCAAGGAGAGACGACAGGACACCAAAACTTGAGTTCAATGAGATCAGAAGTCTTGAGGATAGATATGGAGTGGAGTACATATCTCCGCTGCAGGGTATTGGTTATAAAACGTTAAGGTATCTGGCGAATAAGCTATTTATAATAGAAACGTATAACGGCAGTGAAAAAAAGACAGCCGATTACGAAACAGAGGCAAGGATTTTTTTAGGCGATAAAGCAGAAAATATATTCCCGGCACATGAACATACGAGAGTTCTTGGCTGGAGAGGTGATGCGGAATGGCAAGAAATAAGCCACTCGGTAAAAAACTGAGGTTAGGAAAGGCGTTGAAACAGAATAGGAGAGTCCCTGTTTGGGTATGGGTCAAAACAAGATTACATGTTAGAACTCATCCAAAGAGAAGGAATTGGAGAAGAACTAGTTTAAAAAGGTGAGTTTATGAAATCTGGAGAAGAAAGAGTTTACACTATTCCTTTGAGAAAAGCTAAAAGAACGCAGAGAAAAAAGAGGAGCCCGAGAGCTTTAAGAGAGTTAAAGGGGTTCCTGAGAAGGCACACAAAGACTGAAAATATAAAGATAGACTCTAAATTGAATGAGAAAATCTGGGAAAAGGGCATAGAAAAACCGCCATCAAGATTAAGAGTCAGAGTCAAAAAAGAAGAAAAAGATGAAGAGGAAATAGCAACTGCCTATCTCGCTGAATAATATGATAAAGAAATTAGAAATTGAAAGAAATCCATATATAGGAGCTTTTGGCATTACAAATGAAGAAATAACACTTCTTTCTGTAGATTTTACAGAGGAAAAGAAGAAAATTGTAGGAGATACATTATCTACAGAAGTGTTTCTCACGACGATAGCAAGAACGAATTTAATTGGTATTCTCACTGCAGGAAACTCAAACGGAGTTGTGCTTCCGTACAATGTAGAGGATTATGAGATCAGTAAGCTTAAAAAATTTGATATAAAGATGGGAATTTTGTCCACAAAATTCACAGCTCTTGGAAATATGATACTCTGCAATGACAAAGGTGCCGTTATAAGCGATAAATTAAAAAACGAAGCCAAATTAATAGAGGATACACTGGATGTTGAAACTTTTGTGTCCGATCCTAATAATTTTGGAAGTATGGGTTTATGTACAAATAACGGATCTCTTGTGCATCCTTCTCTTTCAGAAATGGTAGACGGATTGGAAAAAGCTTTAAAAGTAGAGGTAGATATAGGGAGTGCAAACAGAGGAGTTTACTATCTTGGCATGTGTGTATTAGCCAATACAAAAGGGGCATTAGTCGGTAATTTAAGTACAGGGCCGGAGATAAATAAGATTGAAGATATACTGTTTTAGGAGGGATAATATGAAAAGCTTTGAAATACATGGGAAATTCAAGATGGGAGATAAGATGCAGAACTTCACAAAGATATTTAATGGAATGAATGAAAAGAGTGTTATAGAAAAAGTGTACTGCGACATAGGAAGCAGACACAGGGTCAAGAGATGCAATATAGAGATAGTTAAAATAGAGGAGAGGAAAGAATGAATAAAAACGATCTGCTCGTAAAGTTTGCATATCTGAAGGAACAGGGCGAGATCATTGTAAAAAACATAGCAATCTTGGAAGAAAGACTGACAGAAACTTTGATAGCGAAAAATACCCTGGAAGAATTAAAAAAGGTAGGGAAAGGAGAGTTATTGGTGCCTATAGGAGGAGGGTGCTTCATAGAAACCGAACTTAAAAATCTGGATAGCGTTACGGTCAATGTAGGAGGAGGAGTTTCAAAGGAAGCATCTATAGAAGAATCGCTATCTAAATTGGATGAAAATGCTGAAAATATAAGAAAAATGCTCATGCATGCAAGGGAAAACCTCTCAAAAATTGAAAATGATCTTGCAGCCGTAGATAAAGAACTCAGGAAGCAGAAGTGAGAGGATGTTTAATTCTCTAAAAAGTAGATTAGATACATTTCTTCAGAGTGTAAATCAAAAGGTTATCTCCGATAAGGATATAGACTCAATTCTTTTCGAACTGGAGCTAATTTTGCTTCAAAATGATGTTTCGATTAAAGTCACTGAAGAGATAAAAGAAATTCTCAAAAAAAATCTCTCGGGAAAGAAGATAGGCTTACTGGATAATAAAAAAGCTTTTATAGAGGATTCCTTAAAAGAAGCCGTAAAAGAGATACTCAGTTCAGAGAGAATAGATTTAATTGAAAAGATAAAAACAAAAAAACCATTTATAATAATGTTTGTAGGTTTTAACGGCACTGGAAAAACTACCACTATCGCAAAACTTGGGAATATATTAAAAAAGAAAGGATTTTCTGTTGTTTTCTCAGCGTCGGATACGTTCAGAGCAGGATCTATAGAGCAATTAGAGAAACATGCTGAAAATATCGGAATAAAAACTATCAAACATAGATACGGTGGAGATCCTGCAGCTGTAGCATTTGACGCTATAAAACATGCTAAAGCAAGAAATATCGATCTTGTGATGATAGATACAGCTGGAAGGTCTGAAACAAATAAAAATCTAATAGAAGAAGTTAAAAAAATAAAGAGGGTAGTAACACCTGATCTAACAATATTTGTAGGAGATGCACTTGCAGGGAACTCTCTCGTTGAACAGGCCGAAAAATTTAATGAAATTGGGATCGATTGTTCGATTCTGACAAAAATAGATGCAGACGCAAGAGGAGGTGGCGCTCTATCGATCACATTCGCTACCAAGAAACCTATTCTGTATATTGGAACTGGACAGGGTTATGATGATCTAGAGTCATTCGATCCTGAATGGTTCATTAAAAATCTTTTTTAACTGGAAAGTTAATAATAACTTTATTTCTTTTCGTATGGATTAAAAAAGTTTAAATATGGGGGCTGTTTTATATTTAGTATGTACATGCCAAAAGGCTGGATCAAGACAAGGTTCGAAGAAAAAAATTTTCATCTGAATATTAAAGATTTAAAAAATAAACACTTAGGTATTGACGACAGTTTTTCTGGATATATCAGGATATTTGGTACAAATTCTCAGAATATTCATGATGATTACTATTTGCTTATAGAAAATGGAAGAATTATCGCGGCGGAAAAGGTAGAGATAGAAAGGAAGATAAGAACTATCAGGGATGATGTTTTTAACGAAATGGATAATTTATACAAAGAATGTGAGATACGCGTGGTGAGACTTGATAAATCACAGCTGGATATATCAAAAGAGATAAATGAAGACTGTTTATTGGAAAATAGGGTAGTGTTTAGAAGCGAACTCAATAGAGATGAGTTACTAAAAAAGATAAATGCAGATCATATAAATGTAGAAAGACTTCTTTATAAATTTGAAAGAAGAAATGAACAAATCGGAAATATTTAAACTTATTCTGATCTAAACTCTGGAACTGCTTCTTTGAGAGGATCAAAACTTTCCCAGTTTTTTACAAGCTTGCAGATCATGGAAACTTTGGAGTGTAAAGAAGAGGGGAGTCTCAGTATCCTTTTAGTATCTACAGTTACCTTCCCATCCGCCAATCCTGCATTTATCTCTGCCACATTTTTAAGGATTCTTCTTTTCGTACTTTCCCCAACACAATCCAGGAAATCTATTCTCCTATTAAGAAGCTTCTTTATTATCTCCTCTCTATTCTTCAAAATTTCTTTACTTCTTATATCTTTCATCCTTGAAAATGTGAAGGCAAACATCCTCCTAAAAACTTCTGGATATCCATGTGACATAAATAGATCTTTGGGCACATGTGAAGCTGTCACATAATCAAAAATTTTGCCTCTATCCTCAATATACAGCGCTTCTTCATCCAGAACTCTTACGTGGTAGCCTCTTCCCGAATAGACCAAAAATATGTTTTTAAGATCGAAACTTGATCTTAACGAGTCTATAATAGTTAAAGCCAACTCCTTTGCATCTTCCAGGCATATTCCACATATGTTTCCCCGGGCACAGTTACATCTTCTCACTTTGAGATCTTTTGCATCGATGTCAAAAACTATTTCAGCTTTTATCCAATTCTCTCTTTTTCCTGGCTTTTTATAATATGAAACGGAGGAGTAAGCTGCGTACGGCGCTTTTATCTTCATAAATCTCTCAAAGTCTCTGGAAGAGCTAAAAGTTTCATACCTGTCCTTTGGACCATTTCCGTCATGATCAAAACCGAACTCTCTGCATTTTAAAGAATCCATAAGAAAAAGAGGAAGATCTTTTATATTCCATTCTTTTTTATAGTACATGTGTCTTTCTTCTAAAGTAGCCTCTCTGAACTCCATAATGACATTTATCAGGCAAGGATAAAAAGGTTGTGAAAAGATGATCCTGTACAAAGAGAGGAAGATGCCCTTCTCCTTAAAGATCCTGATAAGTCTATTCTCTTATACCGACTACTCTTTGTTTACTAGTACTTTGTACCACAAAGTTTTTAAAGGGTAAATGATATTGTATGTTATAGGAGTTGATAAGATGATAGGCAAAGGTGAAAATATGAATGATGAAATAAACAAGAAAGAGCTGATGCGAGAGCTCAAAGAGATAAAAGGAGCATTGGGTCTTGAAGAGGTAACAGGATACCCCTCCTGGTTTTATGTAACTTGGGGCACCCTGATACTGATAGGAGGAATACTGTCACAACTGATCGATGAAATAAAACTTCCAGGCTATTACTATGCCATAGTTTGGAGTATAATAGGCCTTTTATGTGCAATCCTCGGCTCCTACGTTGGTTATTGGTCCAAGAACAAGAAAGAGCGCCTAGTGATTGGAAACAAACCCAATATTGGTGTTCTTTGGATTGTAAATATACTGGGTGCTGGCATATTATTGTATGGACTATTGACTTTTATGGGAGAAGGACCAGATTTATCTAGGATGGTCTGGGCTTTATTTTCCGTGATTATTGGAATTACTTTTGTTGTACAAAGTACTCTCTTAAAGGCATATTACGTAAAAAAGAAAATAAGAAACCTCACTCTCGTCTTCGGTATCGGCGCAATGATTCTCGGGATACTATTTCTCACTACAGTAGCTCGATGGGGTCCCG
>DAOVEQ010000060.1 GCA_030668905.1 Thermococci archaeon | reverse complement strand
TCCGTATTCTTTAGCTTTGTTTATGATAGGAAGAAAATCTGCATCTCTTGTAGCCAGAGCTACTGTGTCAATATTCTCATTGTGTATAAGTTCCATAGAAATCATTCCCATCATCACATCTGTGTCTCCCGCAACGACGATCACTTCAAAGCCCTGATTAGCTATGGCCTCTATCAATCCCTGTGATGCGTACTGGTTAAGAATAACTTTAGCAATCCTTATGTCGCCTATATCATTAAGAATATCGGCTATATGCTCCATGTTCACTCCAAACTCTTTCCTGAGTATATTCGGACCGTCTATTATAAGCCCGATCTTTTTACCTACTTTCTTTTTTCTTTTGGCTATTTTACCTACGGACTTGGTGAGACCTCTTCCAACTCCTGTGATCTTTCTCCATTCTAACGGCACTTATATCACCAGCTATATAGTCTTTTTATAACCTTTCTTTATAAATGTATTTCGCTCATGGTTCTCATGTGTTAGTATCTCATATACGTGTAGAAAAACTTTAATAAATGCAGGGTGTTATAGTATTATAAGCAAAAATTTTATATTTTTTGGCATGTATACCATCAAGAATTAAGCGAAACCACTCTTTAAGAGGACCAAAATGAAAGAAGAAAAATCAAAAGATGAAACTATAAAAGAATTGCGTCAAAAAATTAAAGAATTGGAAAAAGAAGAGAATGAGCGCAAGAAAGTAGAGGAAGCTTTAAAAGAAAGCGAGGAGAAATTCCGTTCTATAGTAGAAAATTCTCACGCTGGAATTCTCATTGTGGGTGAAGATTATAAATTCATCTATGTGAACGATGAATTATGCCGAATTTTAGAGTATTCTCGTGAAGAGATCATAGGTCATGATTTCCGAGAGTTTCTTGACGAAGAAAGTAAGCAGCTCGTTGCAGATCGTTATATCCGCAGACAGAGAGGAGAGAAAGTTCCCTCTCGGTACGAATTTAACGTTGTACAAAAAAATGGTGAGAGGAGGCGGGTAGAGATCAGTTCTACTGTGATTAAAGATTCAGCAGGAAAAGTGAGGACAGTAGCTCAGATTTTGGATGTAAACGAGCGTAAAAAAGCAGAAGAAGAGATAAAACATCTGAATATCATACTTCGCGCCATCCGCAAGGTAAATCAGCTCATTACTCGAGAAAAAAACCGTGATCGTCTGCTTAAAAGCGCCTGCGACAATCTTATCGAGACTCGCGGCTATTATACCGCTTGGATCACTATTTTTGATGAGTCTGGCGGGCTTGTAACTACCGCCGAAGCTGGCCTGGGCGAGAAGTTCCTGCCCATGATTGAACAGCTGAAGCGTGGCGAGTTGCCCGGTTGTACTCGAAAAGCACTGGAGCAATCAGATGTTGTGATAAACAAAGATCCATTATCTACCTGCACCGATTGTACCATGTTGGAAAATTGTACTGGAGGTATCAGAACAATGACTGTTCGTTTGGAGTACGGTGGAAGAGTCTATGGAGTACTGCATGTCACCATGCCTGCTGAGTTCATTATTGACAAAGAAGAACAATCCCTATTCAAAGAAGTCACTGGAGACCTTGTCTTTGCCCTACACAATATAGAACGGGAAGAGGAGCGCAAGAGGGCTGAAAAAAAGCTTTCTACAATATACAATTTGTCGAAAGAAATGGCCCTGAGTTTGGATCTAGATCGAATCTCAGAAATTGTCTTGGATGCTACTGAAAAAGTTCTGAATTTTAGTAATGTTGATCTCTTTTTACTGAATGAAGAAAAAAATGAACTTCGTGTGAAAGATGCCAGAGGATTGAAAGAGCCTGAGAGGTATATGGTAATTCCTTTATACGGCGAGAAAGGCATTAGTGCTCACGTCGCACGAACAGGAAAATCTTTGAATATTCCTGATGTGAGAAAAGATGAAAGGTATCTTTTAGGTTTGAAAGAATCGAGATCAGAGCTATGTGTCCCTATAAAGGTAAAAGACAAGGTCATTGGTGTTATAGATGCTGAAAGCAAAGAACTTAATGCGTTTTCAGAAGAAGATCAGAGATTGCTCGAAACTCTGGCATCTCAAGCAGCTATCGCAATGGAAAATACAAGATTGTTCAGTGAGGAAAAGAAAGCTAGAGAACAAAAAGAAAAATCAAGAAAAGAAGCAGAGTTCTATTCAGATGTTTTAGGACATGATGTAGGGAACATTAATCAGATTATCTCGGGGTATCTGTATCTTCTTGAGAACGCAAAGGACGAAGAAACGAGAAAGAAAAATGTGAGAGGTATAAAAAAATCTATAATGAGATCTAAAAGACTTGCGGAGAGTATAAAGACATTAAAGATAATAAAAGATACTAAAATAGAAAAATTCGATCTTAATAAGTCAATAGAGAGATCGATAGAAAATATCAAGGAATATTCTGATAGAGAAATAGAAGTAAATCTTGATGTAGATAAGAAGTATTATGTCAAAGCTAACGATTTCCTAGATAAAGTATTCTTCAACATCTTTGAAAATGCTGTAGAATATACGTTCCATGATCCTGTGATCATAGATGTAAGAACTGAAGAAAAAGATGGTTTCTGTAATGTACACATATGCGATTATGGCCTCGGAATTTCAAAGGAAAAAAGGGAAGATATCCTCGAGAATCTTGAAACATTGTCAAAAAGAACAGGAATAGGATTTTATCTTACAAAGAAAATCCTCGATAGATTCAACGGGAAATTCAAGATAAAGGATATAAAGAAAGGAACTGAGATAGTTGTCAGTATCCCGGTGATTAATGGAGGTTCCGCCAGGAACGTACATGCTAAGCGTCCCGATGAGCGAAATGAGTGGGGGGGCGATGAGTCATGAAGATACTAATAATAGATGACGAGACAAGGATATTAACACTCTTCAAGGATTTTATGGAAACTTTTGGACATGAAGTAGAGATAGCGATAGATGGAGACAAGGGACTGGGGAAATTCAAAAATACAAACTTTGATCTCATCGTCATGGATTACAGAATGCACGGAAAGGACGGTCTCCAGGTGTCGAGAGAGATGATGGATATAGACAAAAATGTAAAAATATTATTTGTGAGTGCAGACTCTTCTGTAAAAGAGAAAGCTATCCAGATGGGAGCTGTAGGATTTTTACTCAAACCTTTTTATATAGATGTACTGATAAGAGAGATCGAGAGGGTGGGTAAGCTTTAGAGTTTCAACTTATTACTCCCAACATATATCACGTAAATTACAGAACTCACATTCTTTTCTTCTCTTTTTTTCAGGCACATACCCGTTTAAAATCTCCTCTACGGAGTTTTTTATTTTCAAAACATCGTTTTTTAAACTATTATCAATCTCTACCTCATATTTTTTGTTTAAAACAACATAGTCTATGACTCCTTTATCTACAGGGATTCCAAATTTTGACTCTAAAAGAAGTGCATATCCTGCGAGCTGGAGTATATCCTTCTCCATGTATTTATCTGCTGTACTCGTTTTTATCTCCACGGGATAATATTTATTATCTATCTCTTCAACTCTGTCGATTCTCCCACAGAGATTTAATTTTTTACTTGCTATGGAAAGCTCTGTAAGAGCCTCTGGAAAGACTACATCATAAATATCCTTTTTCCTGTATGTTGTCATCGCCTCTTTGAGTAACAGTGCTTTATCCATAGATCTCCTCAAGAATAGCTGATTCAATCTTTCTATCGTCCCCAAAATATCTTCTGTTATCCTTCTTTTGTTTCTCAGTACAGTGTTTCTTACCACCTTTTTAGTATCATCATAGAATATACTTGCTATCTCCTCAGCACCCATATCTTCTCCAACAAAAATACCAAAGACTACCCTCTCTCTTTTTTCTATCTTTTCACTTATTCTATGGTATATATCTCCGAAGATCATCGGTGGTGTGACAACTTTTATTTTGCGGATCTTTCTGAGATAAATACTATACGGGCAGAAAGCATACTGCGATACGTCTGTAACATATATCATTAACAGACACCTTTATACTCACATTGTCCACATTTCTGGATTTTCTGAGGTGTATATCCCTCATTTATTTTTAGAATCTCATCTTTTATTCTGAAAACTTCTTTTTTAAGATCTTCATCTGTGAGTACAGGCCTCGATTCGCTGATCTGTGTATACTCTATAAAAGCAAGTCTTACAGGGATTTTAAATTTATTTTCTACAAGTATGGACGAAAAACATGCCTGAATTTTATGAGAATAATATACTCCTTCTAGAGGTGGTTTTCCTGTTTTAATTTCTATTGGAAAAAATTCATTTTTGGACCTGATAAGTTTGTCTATTATCCCAGCAAAACCTGTTTTTTTGTCAATTATCTTATACTCTACATAATTACATTCAGGAGCTAGATAAAAAGCTAATTCATCCTTTTCTATTCCCAGAGAATCCATAGTTCTCTTTGCTCTGATAGCTCTGCCAATAAAGTGAAGATCTAGATCTTTTTTCAATACGACATCAATATCTTCTATGTCGATCTTTAAAATTTCTAAGTCCCTTGCATTCTCTGTAATAGCATAGTTTAATGAGTCCTCATAGTACTTTTTATACTCCGAAACGATTTCTTCAAAACTATACGTGAGTTTAATATTTTTTAGAATTTTGCTTTCATTCTTTGATATACACTCTCTCAGTTTATGAAATAAGTTCCCATAAACCATCTCTTTTGTGGGATTGACCTTTATCTTCTGTACATATGCAAGATAATACTTTCTCGGGCATACAGTATAGTAAAAAACATGGCTCTTCCAGATCATACTATCTCCAGCGAGATATCTATAGAAGTGACGGAGTGTGTCAAAAAACCAAGAGAGATTATATCTACCTGATCGTACTTTTCAATATTGTCCAAATTTATGCCTCCTGAAGCCTCGATCAAAACTTTGTCTCGAAGTTTTTTTGATTTCAGAGTCTGGATGGTATCTTTTATTTCTTCTGGAGACATATTATCAAGCATTATTATATCCGCACCCATCTCAGCAGCTTTTATCGCATCTTCCTTTTTTGTAACTTCTATTTCTATTTTTTTTGAGAATGAAAGCTTTTTAGCTCTTTTTATACATTCTTCCAGTCCTATGACCGAAATATGATTATCTTTTATAAGAATCATATCATCGAGCCTGTAACGATGGGTATCTCCTCCTCCAATCTCTACAGCTTTTTTGTCCAAGTATCTCAGTAAGGTTTTTCTCGTTGCTGCAACTCTTGCATTGACTTTTTCTGCACATTTTTTTGTCATTGTAGTAATCCCAAAAGCTCTGCTTAAAACATTTAAAACTGTTCTCTCTGTACTTAATATATTTCTTATGTTCCCACTCATTTCTAAAATCTTTTCGCCTTTTTTAACAAAATCTCCATCTCCCTTCAATAAATTCACTTTACAGTTCTGACACTCGAAAAGAAACTTCCCGTACTCCAGACAGGAAACATAGCAGTTTTCCTTAGCCATAATATAGCCTTTTGCGTCTACATCAGGGAGTATTTTAGATGTAATATCTTCAAACCCGATATCCTCTTCCAAAAGTTTTATCAGTTTTTCTTTGATATAATCCATAAATACACCTATCAAGAAAGTAAAATTTCTCTATGATATTTTATAGGCAGACTTCCAGCGTACAGCATTTTATCATGGAACTCCTTTTCACTGAATTTATCGCCTTTAAATTCTTTATATTCCTTTTTGAGTTCTTTTATCAGGTGTTTTCCAAGAAGATAAGAGAGCTGGTACCCCGGATTCTGCGTGTATCGCTTGACCTCGGCAACGGCAGCATCTTTCTTCATACCTGTATTTGCAACTAAGAATTCAACAGCCTCATCGAAACTCATTTCACCGCAGGAAAGTTTTATGTCAACGATTATTCTGCACGCCCGCCATATTATATCCATTGTTCGAATGATATCCACTTTTGGACCTTGTGAGAATCCTTTTTCTCCCATTAACTCTTCACAGTAATGTGCCCATCCTTCTACAAACTCCGTACCGTGTCCAAATATCCGCACGTATGATGGGTTGTATGTAGCACATGTGAGCTGTAAATGATGTCCCGGGTACGCTTCGTGCACAGAGGTATTAATTATAGAGGGGTAGCTGTGCTCCTTGAGCATCTCTTCTTCTTCGTACGGCGTGACAATATAAATGCTCTTTTTTATTTTTTCAAATTTTCCAGGTGAGAACAGTGCAGCAAAGGGTATGACGTGTCTTAAATAGGAAGGTGTCTCTATTATTTCCAGAGTTTCATCTTCAGGCATGGTGGCTATGTTGTGTTTCATGACAAACTCCTTTGCCTCCTGTGTTGATTTCTTGTACTCTTCTATGACTTCCTCAAAATCCTTCGGTTTTTCTGACTTCACTTTTTCCACCACGTCCTGCCACTTTGAATTTGGATCGATTTCTTTACAGATTTTCAGGAGCTTTTCCTTCTCGTCTTTGAGATATTTTTCTCCGAGAGCAAGAATTTTGTCACTTTTCCACAATCCCCTCAATTCCATGAGCTTTTTGAATTTTTCTTTTCCTATAGCGTATTCATCTACCGTTTCTAAGGTTTTTACCCATTCTATGTATTGTTGAAGGGCCGCAGTTGTCTTTTCTGCTGCCTTCGTGAACTGTTCCTTCAACTCTGGATTTTTGATGGAATTGGCAATGATCATGAAAAACATGGGCATCTGCTGGCACGCTTCTATGGTCATCTCCTTCCACAGTTTCACAGGCTTTGTAATGCATGTTTTTG
>DAOVEQ010000020.1 GCA_030668905.1 Thermococci archaeon | reverse complement strand
CATATTACCACAAATGGTACAACTTTGAAAGAATATTCTGATCTCTTGCTAGAATATTCTTTCAAAGTTGTACCATTTGTGGTAATATGAATTTTTATATTTCTTTTTTTGCTCTCTTTTAAAATTTTAGAAATTATTTTTATGTTTTCAAGTAACAACGGCTCTCCACCTGTAAGAGATATTTCTTTTTTACTGGTAGAGTATCCATCTATAAATTCAAAAATTCTTTTTACTTTTTTAAGATCTAGACTCTCCTTTTTTACACCTTTAATAGGCTTTTGAAAGCAATATTTACAGTTTAAGTTGCATTTCCAGGTTATTACAAATTCAAAAAAGGAAAATTTTGTTCTAATTTCTCTTTGTTTTCTAAATTCTTCTAAATTCTCTATTTCTCTCAACTCATTATATCCTTCTAGGACAAGAAATTTATGTTGTTTCAACGTGTTAATAACTTCTTTTTCTTCTAGAGTGCACCCTTGCTTTTTATTTAGAAGATTGAGAGCTTCTTCATCAACTTTTACAACAAAATTAGTTATAGGATTGTACAAAAGATAATTTCCGTTGCCCTCTCTAAAGCTTAATATGTACCGATTTTTCTTCCACACATTCTCTCCTTTTAAAAAGTTAATTTGAGCTTTCTATAATCAACATAATACCTTACAATCTCTTAGGTGTAACTATCTTCGATTTTCAATTCTTAGCTTTTTATCCTACTCTATCACTACGGTGGAACTGTACAGTGCCCTCCACAGCCTTGTCCTACCAAAAAAGACACCTCAGCACATGAAGTTCCGATCCAGTTGCCTCCTCCGCCGCCACTACATCCTGTCATGCATGCTGGCATATCAAGCGGCTCTATTATTCCATCTTTCACTTTAAGTATTTCTACCTTCATTTTATCACCATTATTCTATAAGTTGCAACTATATAAATAATTTTGCCTCAAATTTTTGCAACTATTTATAAATAGTTGCAGTTTTTGTTGCAACTAGTGACAAAGTTTATAAATCCCTAAAGAATGTACCTATATAATGGGTAAGAGGAAAGAAGAAAAATTTAAAGAAAATTTTAAAAAAGGTGATCCTCCTATTGTTATTGATCTTGGAGAAAAGGTATTTATTGGAACTATTATTGACAAAGAGAAAAATACTCATATAAAAGAATTAAAAAAAGATGAAAAGCTCATTTTCAATATTATTAAAGAAAGAAAAGAGATATTCCAATGTAAACTTTCCAAAATTTCTGGATTCAGTAAATTCAGAATCTCCCGAATTGTGAAAGATCTTGAAAATAAAGGATTGATAAAAAGAGAGAAGAAAGGTTTAACTTTTTTGATTAGGTTAAGAAGTTAATCCATGAAAATAATTTCTGTACTCTACTCAAATATACCGGATGTATCTTTTTTCACCTGTCTGACAACATCTATTATAGTGCCATCCCTGTATTCTATGAGTCCTATTATCTCTTCTGTTGTTTTTGGGGGATTTGGCTTGCCACATATTTTATACGCTTCATTTCTCAGTTCTTCTATAGTTTTTACAGGTAGGTTTTTTCTTTTTGCAGCTTCTAATAGATCATTTCTTCTGGGATTTATTGCAATACCTCTTTCAGTTACCACTGCGTCTATAGTCTCTCCTGGCGTTGTTACAGTAGTTACATCTTCCACTATTACGGGAATTCTCCCTCTTTTTAATGGTGCCGTAATGATCGTGAGTTTTGCACCTGCAGCAGTATCCTGATGCCCTCCCGTTGGGTGGAGAAGAAGGCCGTCAGAATGTGTATTTACATTTACATTGAACTTTGTATCAATCTCCGTAGCACCGAGAACAACTATATCTAACTTATTAACCGCACATCCTTTGGAGAATATGTTTGCATAGAGGGACGTCGATATCTCTGTGTGCCTGTAATCCTCTCTTAGCGATTTTATGCAGTAAAGATCAAAAGCCTGTACAGTCAATATCTTCCTCATCACTCCATCCTCAAGCATTTTTACAAGATACTCTGTAGTCCCTCCCATTCCAAAATTTCCGATAATATTCTCCTCTTTTATATAATCATGAATATATTTTGTAACTGCTAAGGATATCCCTCCTGCCCCAGCCTGGAATGTAAATCCATCTTTTAACAATCCAGAACTCTCAATTAATTTCATTGCTCTTTTTGCTATGAGGAGAGATACGGGATCTTTTGTTATTACAGTTGATTCAGAGACTATCTTCGCTGGATCACCTATGCTGTCCACCTTTACTACGTAATCCACATATTCCTGCGATATTGTTATAGGTGTGGCAGGATATGGCACAAGATTATCTGTTATTACAACTGTGTCATCTGCATAATGAGCGTCAACATGGGAATAAGTTAAAGGTCCGCATGCAGATTTACCTTCTACTCCGTTACAGTTTCCATACTCGTCAGCTGTAGGCGCGCCTATAAATGCCACATCTATCTTGATCTCCCCAGTTTTAATTGCTCTTACTCTATCTCCATGAGATCTCACGAATACTGGTTTTTTCAGTGGATTTTTTGTTGTTACATAAGCTCCCAGTTTGCCTCTTAGACTTCCACCTTCTATAGCAGTGATTACACCATCTTTTATGTATTTTATAAGATGTTCACTCTGGGAATTAAATAATGAACTTGCAGCAAGGGTAAGATCTTTGAATCCCATCTTTGCAACTGTATCTAAAACCATATCCAGAACATAGTCACCTTCTCTCAGATGATGGTGAAATGATATTGTCATGCCATTTTCAAATCCCACTGCCTCTATGGCATCTTTTATAGAGGGTAAGAGTTTTTCCTTGGCTGCAAACTCC
The DNA here is from genome assembly GCA_030668905.1 of Thermococci archaeon. Taxonomy (GTDB): domain Archaea; phylum Methanobacteriota_B; class Thermococci; order Methanofastidiosales; family B48-G16; genus B48-G16. Next base: position 7,130 of record DAOVEQ010000020.1, on the reverse strand, counting down.
AGAGCAAATGCCGATCTCCTTTTTTTAGGTTTAAAGGCAAAAGCACCTTTAAAAGGTTTTAATTTTCTACCGTCAATCTCAGTTGGTACAAGTCTTCCAATACTGTTTTCAACGAACTCCATTAAAAAACACCTCTAAGAAGTCTCTTTGCACTTTCTATCTCCGCTTTTCTTACGATTTCTCCGTCTAGGAATAGATATTTCCTGTCCGGATTTTTTTTATACTCGCTCATGATCCTTTTCGCTCTTTCTATACTTTTCAAAGATGGAGTAAAGACTCTGTGTACTATTTCTATATGATTTGGATTTACTATCCTTTTCCCATCAAAACCCATTCTTTTTGCAGCCAGACTTTCTTTATAAAGTCCTTCGTCATCGTTTTCATCCAGAAAAACAGAATCAATGGCGTGGCATCCATACGCTTTAGCCACAGAGACTATTTTGGATTTGGCGTAGATCAGTTCTCCTTCATTTTTCGTCCTGCTTCCAGAGATACTGAGAAGATAATCGTCTGCATCCAGTGTCAGAGCCACAATCCTTTCACTTGCTTCCACTATCCTTTCTACACTCAGAAGACCTATAGCATCTTCTATTAACGGGATTATCGAGATTTTGTTAGTTATAGACCTTTCATCTTCCAGATCGGAAAGAAGAGAGTCCAATTTTTTTATAGTTTTATCATCGGAGACTTCAGGGATCATTACCACATTGAGTTTATTTTGAACTATTTCACGTAGATCTTCCTCTCCAAAAGTTTCAATAGGATTTATTCTCACAGTGACCTCTGAATCGTAGAAGTTTACTTTTTTCAAAGCTCTTTTAACTAAGATCCTTGCAAAATTCTTTTGAGGTGTCGGGACGCTTGTTTCCAGATCTAAAACAACGGAATCTGCACCGTAGACACCGCAGTCCACCATCTTTTTAGTATCTATTCCTGAAATATAGAGTCCCGATCTTCTAAGTCTGAACTTCATCTCTCTCACCAAAAGCATTTCTTAAAGCATCTTCCACTCTTGCCTGCAAAACGAAATCAAGAGCATTTTTCTCTATAACAGTCACAAAAGCTTTTTTTATATTGAATTCATCCAAGACTTCTTTTACCTCTTCAGTTATTTTTTTCCCAAAGAGATCGAAGAGAGGAGTTTCTACCGCTATAACAAGTTTATCCGATGGTTCTATTTTTACATAGACATCATTTTTGGATTTGCCATCTCCAGATTCACCTATTTTTTTGATCATACATCATGCCTAAAGCTTCTATTTATAAATTTTTGGTTCATCTGTACATAACTGTTTCTTCCTTCGGAACCACTGCGGGTTTTGCCTGCTGTTTCAATTTTTTCATTCTTTCTTCAAGCATTCTGGCATCTTCTAATAGAGGAGCTACATCTATCTTTATTTCAGGGAACATCTGATCTACGACACCCACTAACTTGGCAGCGGCTTCAGAATCAGGTATATCGGGTCTTGCTTCTCCAAGAAGACATATTACATCAAAATTTTCCCTTCTGCCCTCGTTGAGAAGGACAGCGGAGACTCCTGTGATCATCCCAACATTTAGTGGTTTTGCACTTATTCTCATTTTTTTCATTTTTTTCGATTCTTTATCCAGGGAAGTTACATAATAAACCTCTATCTCTCCATCTCCACTGCTTACCAGTCCCTCCAAGGTTATTATTCTTTTGCATCCATTTTCTTCTGCCCATTCCAATATTTTTCTCGCCAACGGTCTCACTATTAAAGGTGACGGTACGAACTCTGATACTATCGCAGCAATCTTCAGGTCTTCTCTTGCATAAATTCTTGCAGGACATTTAGGTTTGTTGTTGAATACCAGAGATATTGGAGGAAATTGATCCGAATCGAAAGCAGCTACCTGATCAAGATCGAGTTTGTCTACCAGATAACTTATCGCTATACTGGATATCATGCCTACGGAAGGATGCCCCACTATCACAGTGCCATCTTTTAGATCAACATCCTTAAATTTATAAAGGTCTATCATATTCTTTTCTAGACGATAAAGCTTAAATAATTTTTTGTAGTAATTTTTTTATGTATACAAAACTTTTATTTCTTGAAGACTCTTATAAAAAAGGGTTTGATGCCGATGTCCTGAGTTTTGAGAATAACTGTGCAGTTTTAGATCAAACATGCTTTTACCCACATAGCGGGGGGCAGGAGAGTGACAAAGGTATCATTGAAAAAAATGGAAATATTTTCAGTGTTTCGGAAGTTAAGAAGGATAAAGGAATAGTTCTGCATAAAATAGATGGTATTCTTGAAAAAGGAGATAAAATTACCGGAAAAATAGACTGGGACAGGAGATATAAGGTGATGAAATACCATACAGCTTTGCATATTCTGAGCAGAGTTGTTTTTGATTTATACGGCGGAGGAGTTGCCGGGAACCAGATCTCACCCGATAAAGCGAGAATCGATTTTGATCTTGAAAAGATTGAGAATAAGGAAGAAATAGAAAAAAGAACAAATGAGATCATAAAAGAAGGCAGACCTGTTAAAATTTATACTCTCCCGAGAGAGGAAGCTGAAAAAGTTGTAGATGATAAAACAAGAGTGGATTTACTCCCAAAGTTTATAAAAAATATACGATTGGTAGATATTGAAAACTTTGATGTAGATGCATGCGGGGGTACGCATGTAAAGAATACAAAGGAAATAGGAGAGATAAAGATAACAAAGATTGAGAATAAGGGAAAAAACAGGAAAAGATTAGTTATTGTTTGAAAAGAAAAAACGCATGGTCTTTTGCGTAAGGTTCTAATCTCAAAGACTCAAGAACTTCAAAATGTTCCTCAAGCTTCTTTTTTTCTCTTTTAAAAATCTTTTCCGGATGCAATGTTACATCTATACTCCTTGCTTTTATACAGAGCGCACCATAGCCTTTCAGGAATATGGAGTTCTTGATAAGTATTTCTGTTTGATTGGGCTGTGCTATATCTTGATAGATGAAATCCACATTCTCTATTAGATGAGCGTATCTCTCAGGATAATTTGCGTCTTCAAGGATCGGAAACATGTTTTTTCTTTTTTCACAAATATTTACAAGCTTTCTTATAGCTCTCGGAGAGAATTCTACACAGTAAACTCTTCCATTTTCTACAATATCAGAAACATGTGAAGGAGTAGTACCTGAGGCTGCTCCGAGATATAAGACTTTTGAGTTTTTTTTGAGAGGTAGATCATGAAGACCGTTCAGTATCGCGGCAGAGAGTTTGGATCTGAAAGGATCCCAGTATCTGTACTCCATACCTTCAAATTTTATCAGCTTTTCATTGTACACAGTTTCTCGCGGAACAAGATTTTTTGTATATATCCTCTCATCTTTTTTTATGATATTTTCCATTTTATCTCCTCTTTTTCGGTCTTTCCTTGTATTTTCGTCTTATTGCGTCCAATCTTATCTCGAAAGCTTCTGAAACACTCTCGTCAAACTCTCCCGAGTAAAAATCCAGCCTTGCAGCTATTGCAATCTTCGATGCCATGCTTCTTGCTATCTTACCCCTCTGCCATCTTGGAGCCGTGTGTATCCTCGGGTCCTGAAAAATAATACCGTGCTTCGGAGGCTTTGCGCCCTTTCTCAAATGCCTGAATAATGCAGGTTCCGCACCCAATACTTGAATTGTCGAGGCGGGGAGCATCGCAAGATTTTTGAAGCTTCCCGCGAGAGAAATTAGTTTTGCTACGAGAAGGGGATTTATAAGATTTGATAAGTTCGGAGTGAGTTTTTCTATATTTTCCTTTATATATCTCACAAGTTCTTCTCTAAAATTGTACATCTCCAGAGTTTTATCTGCAAAGCTTTTCATCATTTCTATGTCCGTATCTTCTAAATCTGCACCCATGCTTTTTTCTTTTCTTTCCTCATTTTTTACAATCCCTGCAAACTCTGCATGATTTTCTATCCTGTCACACAACTCAGGAAAGTACAACCCATACCATTCCCTGAGCCTCTCGAAAAAAAAGTTTAAACTCTGATCTACCTGTTCCAATGCTTGCACAGCCTGAATTATTACTTTATCTTTGCTTTCTGATGCTTTTTTTATCTTTTCTTTTACAAGGTTTATATAGTACTCATTGTCTAATTTCATGATAGAATCAATGTTATCCCTTAAAAATATGCCTCCCTCGTTGGGGAATTCATGCTTCGCATTCAGTCTCTCAGCTATTTCTCTATTCTCGAATACTGAATCAGGATATTTTTCATACAACTCTTTTATCTCTTTTATAGGATTTTTAAGGTCTTTAAAAAATTTATGCTCTAATACTTTTTTATCTTTTACAGCAAAAGCTCCAAATGCATTAAAAACAAGATATTCTTTCATATTTTTTTCACTCCTTCTTTCGTTCCTATCAAAACCTTGCATTTTTTTGTGAATATACCATTTTCTATGACTCCGGGTATATTATTAAGTTCTCTTTCTTTTTCTTCAGGATTGTCAACTGAAAACTTTAAATCTATTATAAAATTACCATTGTCCGTGATCACGGGACCATCTTTGTTTATCGCCATTCTCAACTCAGGTTTTAAATCTTTCAATTTTTCAGAAACTATTTTCCATGCCTGTGGTATTACTTCTATAGGAATTTTAGCTTTTTCTCCCAATTTTTCAACGAGTTTAGTTTCATCCGCAAGTACATAAAACTCTTTTGATGAGTAGTCTATAATCTTTTCCTGGAGAATAGCTGCGCCTCTTCCCTTTATAAGAAAGTTGTGAGGATCCACCTCATCAGCACCGTCAAAAGCTTTTTCCGGCGTGCATTGATCTATGCTCACTATATTTATTTTATTTCCAATCCCTAAAATTTTAGATTGAAAGGATGTCGGTATTCCGTAAACTTCTATTCCTTCGTTTTTTATTCTCTCGCCTAAGGATTTTATAAACTCTAAAGTAGTGGATCCAGTTCCAAGACCTATAACGTCCCCATCTTTTACAAGACCAGCAGCGTATTTCCCTACAACTTTTTTTAACATAATTTTAATCTATTCTCTATTTTTATATTGTTATGGTTTTCTTGACGCCTCGCCGCGCACAACACCTGTTGCTATTATGTGCGCCACCCTCACAGGTTCCGGAAGTGAAGAGTGAATTGCCGTTATCTTTATTAATTTCTCTGCTTCTTCTCTCGTTAATCCACAAAATTGATAATATAATACTTTATCATCTTTTAATTCTATTCTGTATATTTTTCCTGCATTTTCAATCATTTTTTCTCTTTCTTCAGGATTTTTAAGATATTTCAGAGCGTTCTTGATGGAGGGCATATCAGGCATCTTCCTTATAACAACTATACAGGGAAGTCCCGTCTCTTCATTGATCTTTTTTATATCTATCGTATTGAAACCACCCAAAGTTACCCCATCGAACATTATAACACCAAGATCTTTATGTTTCGTATTTTTTACCATCTCTATAATCTTTTTAGTGGCATCGAGACCATCTCTTTCTATATATGTTGATAAAAGTCCATCTATCCAGAACCCCCCCCTGAAAACTACCCCGACGACTAAAACTTTATCATCTACAAGTGATCCATCGTCTATTCCAAGTATCCTTATCTCGGGTTTTATTTTCATTGTGAATAATAAAGAAGAGAAGTATAAAATTTTTTGGGTTATATCTTATGCCGCATGCCTGAAAATTTTTATTTGAGATTTTTTATGGAAGAGTTTATCCGTTTTTTACACATCTAAAACAGTTCGGACACAATTTGGCATACACCCTCAAGAAAACTTTTATCTTCATGAGTAAAAGATGAGTGTGTGTGGGAATCGATATCGAGTTCACCTGCGATCTCTCTATTTTTGAAAATGGGAACAACGATCTCAGATCGCACCTTTGGATTGCAGGATAGATAGTTCGTCTCCTTGGAGACATCCTGGACGATGAATGTTTCCTTTCTCTCCGCTGCCTATCCACATATAGCCTTACCCAAGGCTATTCTCACATGTTCTGTCCGTTCACCTACAAAGGAGCCAAGAACCAGATCTCTTTTTGATTTGTCAACGATGTAGAAACCTACCCAATCATAATGTGTAACACCATCCCACAGCAATTCACAGATGGTCTTGAGTTTTTCGCTTCTGACTAACGGACCATCCATAACTTTTCTGATTTTGTTAAGGAGCGGATGGAATTGCTCTGTTTTATCTTTCATGCTTTTTCACTCCTCGTCAATGTTACGTAACTTTAGTATATCCCCAATAATTAATCTTTCGATTCTGATGGTTTTTTTATGTTGGGTCATGGATTTCCAGAAAATATTCTCAGGCTTTGCGAAGCCGCAAATACAAAGTTGTGAAAGTATCGTCTATACTCATTACAATTTTAATTCTAAATGTATATCGTCAGGTTCCAATTCAAATAATTCTTTATTTATATCTCTTGTTATTTCACAACCCGGATGCATGTAAAAATCAACTGTGGATTGTGACGGTATTGATGATATGCATAATTTTTTTGCTCCCAACTCTTTTGCTTTTAGTTTTATTTTATTTACTAGCTTCTTACCGATTCCTTTTTTTCTATAATTCTTACCAACGTGTAAAAATTCAAGTTGTAGCTGATCATTATTCTTTCCAATAAACTTGTTTGTTATTGTTACAATACCAACCATTTTTTCATTATCAAATGCCCCGTATACGAACCCGCCGTTGTCGTATAGCTTATAAAGCCTGGAAATATGCTCTTTCACTTTATCAGAATTCCATGGAGGTATATCATAGTGCTCCTTCTTTAATTTCAATTTCCCATTAATTAAGTAATAAATTCGTTCAACAGTTTCACTGCGATCTATGTTCCCGACCTTTTCAATCTCTTCCCGGGCTACCAGTCTGATATCCATAATTCTCCTCTTTCTACTCCTTTTCATATTCGTAGGTTTTCAATTGAGGATCCTTTATTTTTAACTGTTTCTCAGCCTCAAGATCATTTTTGAGGTATCTATCTAAAAATGCCAATCCATATTTTAGTATAGCTTTTACTCTGGGATTTGAGTTCTGGCAGTTTTCGATTGTTTTATATGTAAGACATGTTGGGGTATCACCAAAAGTAATGTGACCTGCCCCTTTCACTATCGGAAGAAATTTAGGTGGGTCAGCATTGTCAT
>DAOVEQ010000030.1 GCA_030668905.1 Thermococci archaeon | reverse complement strand
GCAATCTTACCTTCCTTATCCAGCACGAGATTCATGCAGAAAACATCTTTTTTTTCTAATACCATCTTACAGATCTCCATCATCTCTTCATGCACAGGATTGCCTTCAAGTTTCAACACCTGCGCACTTTCATCCAAAGCAAGTCTATGATTCCTCTCTATAGTCTTATACTTTGCTACCCCCGGGATAAAGCTTTTTCTTCCTCCTGTGAAACCAGCAAAGTAATGTGGTTCTACTGAGTTAATGACCACAAGTTTTTCAAAATCGTCAAGTGCACTGTTTAAATACACTGCGTTGTTGTAGGATGTTTCACCATAAAATGTAAAATCGCTTTTTAAAGAGTCGTGTATGATAGGTTTCCTATCAAATTTAGAAATAAAGGAATCACTTGGTCTCTCATGGGCTCCACTGGCTATAATAATGGAATCTTCTTTTTTTAATGGTGCATGCGAAAGAATTTTAGTGGAGGGAGTCGATCTCTGATTATCATTTATTATGTACAACACTTTTCTATCCGCAAATTCATTCAATGCCTTAATACACCTCTCCATCTCAAAATTAAATGAAATATTCTTCTGTTCTACAACATCCATCTCCATATTCACTTCCACATATGAATTTGCGTAGTATATTTTCATCTTCTCGCCTCATATCCGTTCTATCTACTCTTTATATTACTTTTCATTAGAATTAGATTTTATTCTTCTCACTATGTAGTTCGCAGTGACTTCCATGGGATCAATTATAGGAACACCCACCTGAATATTTTCTAAAACCAATGGAATCTCTGTACATCCCGTTACGATCAAATCTGATCCTCTTTTGATCATCCTTTCGCAGAGATCTTTTATAGAGGATTGAGCTTCCCCGACCTTGCCTCTTTTTATCTTATTGTAGATATTCTCCATCAGTTTTTTCTGTTCTTCCTTTTTTGGAGTTAAAATCTTATATTTTGTATTTGAAAATGTTTTTTGATATATTTTTGATTCTAAAGTTCCAGATGTGGCTAACAATCCAACATTTCTTATTTCGGGATATTCTTCTTTAATATAATCTCTTGTAGTTTCCAAAATGCTGATTATTTCAATCTTTGTTTCTGCTCTTAAATCATCTATGAAATAATGTGCTGCATTGCAAGGAATTGCTATAAGATCTACTCCGAAGCATTCCAGTTGTTTCAAACTTTTCACGAGGCTTGGTAGGGGAGAGGGACCGTTTTCCAGGATATATTTTGTCCTATCAGGTATCTTTGGATTACTATCTATGATTATATGAATATGATCCTGATCCTTCTCTACATGAGTGGCTTTCGTGATTTTCTTTAAAAAGTACACAGTTGCCTCAGGTCCCATGCCTCCTATTATTCCCAGCGTTTTCTCTTTCATATTCTCACTTGATAGAGTTCTCCATTCTGATAAAAGCTTCTTCGATCTTTTCATTAGGTACAGTATAAGCCATTCTGAGATGATGCTCTCCGCATTCACCAAAGGCGGATCCTGGCACAGTTGCTACATGAGCCTCCCGCAGCAGTTTCTTTGTAAACTCTATCGAAGATAACTTAAGATTATATGATGGGAAGACGTAAAATGCACCTTCAGGTTTTTTGCACTCGAAAATATCTGATTTTTCTATCAGTTTTAGGATAAAATCTCTTCGTCTCCTGTACTCCCTTGCCATTTCCTGAGTGAATTTCTCAGATTCTTTAGAAACGAGTGCCTCTAATGCCCCCATCTGTGCGAATGCAGTGACACAAGAAGCTGAGTGCTGATATATTTTTACCATGCCCCCTGTTATATCCTTGGGTGCATGCACGTAGCCTAGTCTCCATCCTGTCATGGCATGGCTCTTGGAAAATCCGTTGACAGTAATTATATTATCGTACTCTGACCCGGGGCTATAGAACTCACCTTTATAGATAAGTTTTTCATAGATCTCGTCTGATAATACATAACTCCCATTATCTTCAGCGATCTCCGCAATACTCTTCAGTATTTTTGGGGGGTACACAGCGCCTGTTGGATTGCAGGGAGAGTTTACAATTATGATCTTTGTAGACTTATCCATATTCTCCGTGATGTTATCTAACTCGGGAATGAACCCTTCCTCTTCTTTTGTGGCTATTCTCGTAACACGTGCCTCCGATAATTTTGCAATGGATTCGTAAGAGACCCAAGCAGGATCAAGCAACAGAACACTGTCTCCCTTTTCGAGGATAGTCTGAGCAGCGAGATAAATACCAAATTTTGCACCTACAGTGACAATTATGTCCTCTGGATCAGCGTTAATGTTATTATCATCATTTAACTTTCTTACAATTGCTTCTCTAAGTTCAAAATCTCCTTTTGTTGACTCATAATGTGTTTTTCCAGAGTTTAAAGCTTTTGTTGCTGCATCTCTTATGTTCTTCGGAGTATCAAAATCAGGTTCACCTGCCCCTAAGGATATGATATCAACACCTTTTCTTTTTAGCGTCTTTACTTCAGTATCTATTTCCTCTATAGCGGAAGGTTTTAAATTTCTAACTTTTTGGGACAACATACATCATTCTCCCCTTATCGTACTTTAATACCTTCTCCCTAATATAAAAGAATCCCTCTTTATGTTTCAGCCTTCGTATCTTCTAGTTAAAGCGCCCTTCACACTGTATCTCAGGGACTCCACCATCTGTGCATGTATAGTATCCGGGAGATCGTCACAGAATGGACCGGGATATGGACTTCCATCCATGCCAACTCCTCCTGCATCGACACACTCCCGTATAGCTCTAAGTTCATACGTACTGTCATGAAGAATATCCATATTCTCATTTTTTCCTGCCAGTACCGCTGAGATTCCATGGGCACCCCAGTTTGAAACAGAAGCAGGTACAAGAATTTCTGTCTCAGTGATGCAAGCAATGCCCCCTCTACAAGGGCATTGACAGCATTCCCCATATGGTACCTCTCTTCTCACAGTTTCTACAATCTCTCCCATGCCTACTTCATTGCCACCATCTCCAATTCCCACTGTCAGTATCTTCTGATTTTTAGCTTCCTCTATCAACACATCAATTTCAGCAGTACACTCTGAGATATCAAACCCCGACATATTGTGATATACGCCTTTTCTATTTTTTCCTATTCTCTCTATTGAAATTATTGCCTTCGGATCGAATTCTTCTATAAGTTCTTTTGATCGCTCTTTTTCATTTCCCTTAGGAAACTCTATAATGGTAGCAACTCGCTCATATCTCTGCGCACTCTTAAAGGGCAGTACATTGAGACCGATTCCTCTCAACGTGTGCAGCATCATATTTTCGTACATCTTTTCCACTACGATTATCGGTTTTGCACCCAAACTTATGCATAGTGCCCGTGCAAGAGAAGCTGCTCCAATGGGGCCATCCGTTTCTCCAGCATTCAGACCTGGATACGTACATCCTGTAGTAATGAATACTGTATCTCCATTATCGATACTTCTCGTTAGTTCCTCAGCTGCCCTATAAGTAAGAGGGTCTTCAGGGAAATGTTTTCTAGCGTTTTTATAGATCGATCCAATTACACCTCTGGCAAGCATATCCGTTGTAATAAGTCTGTCTACTGTTTCGCCTAATTTTCTTACAACCTTTTCATCTAACATGATATCTCCTCCTATAACGAATTTATATGTCTATTGATAGATTATAATAAGTTTTCATGATTTTTTTAAATTCATCCCAGTTCCCATGTATGGGGGAAGGTAGATCCGGAAAATTTTTTTCTATATAATCAGGATCTTTCAGCCCTCCTGTCGTCATTACACAGACCACTGTGCTGTCTTTCTCTATAGATCCCTCCTCTCTCAATTTATAAGTAGCTGCTAGAGATACTGCAGAGGTCGTGCTCGAGTAAATCCCCTCTCTTCTGGCAAAAGATAGTAGAGCACTCATTATCTCATCATCTGTAACGGATATAGCCTTTCCATTTGAATCTTTTACCGCTCTGTAAGCCTTGTAACTAACCTTGGGAGCTGCAATATGTCTAGCTATTGTTTTTTCTGGGACTACTCTCTTTATTTTTTCATTTTTGCCAAGAAAAGTTTTTGTGAGCGAGCCGCACGCAGCTGTTTCTGCTGCAATCATATTTGGCAAGGAATCTATTAACCCTATCTCATATAAATCTACGAAACCTCGCCAAATCCCATAAAGTCCAAAACCCTGTCCAGTTGGAACAACTACCTTATCGGGGACATTCCATTTCAGCTGTTCGCAGATTTCGTATGCAATTGTTTTATGACCTTCTTGGCTGTAGGGATCTCCTGTAGGTGATGGCGTATAACTTGAAACGGGGTGACCTTTAAGGATATCCACACATTTTTTCATCAATTCATAGCGATCTTCATATTTTTTCAAATAAACAATCTTTCCTCCATAAGAGAGCGTTTGTAAGATCGCTTGTTTGGATTTGTCTAGGTTTTCAAAGCTGATCGTTTCTAAATTGTATTTAGCACTGTACGCAGATGCTCCGGCCGCGAGGTTTCCTCCTCCTGCTATGAGATACTTAGAGCTAAAATGTCTCGCTACGAAGGCGCCGACAGAAATCAGCCTATCCTTAAAAGAATAAGTAGGATTTCTAGATTCATCTTTTACGAATAGATTTTTAATCTCTAGTTCTCTACCAAGGTCACTACATTTTAACAACGGAGTTTCCCCTTCACCCAGAGTTATCTTTATCTCTCTGGAATCTATTGGTAAAAATTCTTCGTATTTCCATATACCTAGTCCTCTTCTTTTTTCAAGAGTATTTTTATCTATTTTTTCCTTGATCATTTCATAATCGTAGGTAACAATAAGATTTGATGAAAAATCCTTTTCTTTACAATGAGGGCACCCTTCAAAGATCCTTCTAAGCTCATATTCTTTCCCACAATTCAAACACTTTAAATTTGTTTCGTACATCTGATCACTTTAATCTCTTCTCATAAAATCCTTTTATTTTTTTTCCCTAAAATAATTATTTGTATTCCACAGCAATAACGTGAATTGAATTTTTATTGAAACTCCTTTTGAAATGTAATTCATTATCGGCCATTTATGACTAGCTCAAGAATTTTCTCAGGGTCCATGCCATCCATACCAAGTTTATCAATCTTTACCCCTTTCTGCCAGTAATTTACCGAGTCTACCACAGACCATGAAGATATTAACGTTTTTGAAGCCTCAGCTGAGATTCCTAAGAGGTTACAGATCGAAACCATGGGAACAACTCCATAGAGAAGATCTTCTCTTACGTAGCTGAATACATTGGGTAGAACGTATCCTTCATACGCTTTACAATTTCTTATAATTTCGTAAGTTGAACTTCCTTTCGTTTCATAATACTCTCTTAAAACTTCACTTGCTTTTATCAGATCGAGGTTGAGCTTTTTTATTAGGTTCATTCTTTCAGCATCGATAGCATCGATAACTCTAGCTACCTTGGGTGAGATGCCGTCGTGGTAAAATTCAAATTTATCTTTTTTTTCTATCTCTGCGAGATTAAAGAGGGCGATAGGCAGATGTAGTACCGGATTAAAACTTTCTAGGCTTGTTTCTAAAACATTATTTCCCGGAAACAATTGAGGTAAGACAGAGCTGAGTTTTTTGTACACTGAAGCTGTTCTTGACACAGGACATGCTGCTATTCTCATTTTTGATTTAATCCCTGAGATTTTTACGTGCCCCTCTTCCACGATTTCACTTGCGAGAGGCAGAAGCGTAGTTTCTGCAATGGCAATGTCATTCCTTTGTTCACGAGAAAGAATGGATCTCAGTCTTAAAGCTGCCCAATATCCTGTAAAAACAACAATTGTTGCATTTTTTTCAATATACGGGAGAGATTCTTTGATAATAGATTCGTGTCCGAAAGCTCTGACAGCTACAAGAACGCAGTCCACATCTCTGAGTATCTCTTTCATATCCGAGGATGCTTTCTCTATCTTTGCACTGCCCTTGATCACACCAGAGACCTTAAGCTTTCCATATCTTGCAATTGAAGCAATTTTTTCTGGTGTCCTATTATAAAGATTAATTTCATGTCCTTTTAAAGCTAAGTATCCGGCAATACCCTGACCTGCACTGCCACCTCCAAGAACAGCAAACTTCATTTGCACATCTCGTTATAATCTCTGAAACAACTTTCCATAATTATCTACTCTTCCTTTAAAACTTATTTTTTTCAAATCTATCACTTTCCTACTTTATTTATCTCTATAGGTTATTTATCAACAAATTTTTAATTGTTCTGTCTATTATAATAGTAATTTTTATTATTTTATATAAATCTGTTGCGATAGAGTACCTAAAATAGTAGGAGTAAACATTAAATGTAGATTGGATTAAGAGAGAAAAGGTGAGAATAATGTCATCAAAAAGACCGATGAAAGGAAGAGATCTTCTAACTTGGAGAGACTATACGAGAGAAGAAATACTAAAGCTTCTTGACACTGCAATAGAACTGAAAGACAAACTCCAGAAGGGAGAAACTCACGAACTTTTGAAAGGGAAAAACTTGGCTATGCTATTTGAATGGGAATCCACGAGAACGAGAACATCTTTTGAAGTGGGGATGGAGCAATTAGGTGGTCACGCCATTTATTACCCTCCAAACGCCTCATGGGGGAAAGGAAAAGAGCCTTTGAAACACAAGGCATCAGTTCTGTCTAGATACGTAGATGGAATTATGTACAGAGCGTTTAACTTTTCTGATCAACTAGAGATGGCAAAATGGGCAGATGTTCCTGTTATTAACGCAAACAGTGAGGCTGGACATCCGTGTCAAGCGCTTTCCGATTTCATGGTTCCTTACGAAAGAAAAAGAAGTCTCAAAAGAGTAAGATACGTAATGATGTGGGCATTCTGTCCTTACAGCAAGCCTTTGGGAGTCGTAAACTCAACGCTGGAAGCTGGAACAAAACTTGGGATGGATCTAGTTCTCGCTTATCCTGAAGGCTACGATCCAAATCCAGAGATGATGGAGTACGCAAGAGAACAAGCAAAGAAACATGGCTCAACCTTAACAGTGATCCATGATATGGAAGAGGCTGCTAAAAACGCAGATGTAATCCATGTCAAGGGATGGGCTCCAGATATATATGCAACAAAAGGTATGGAAGGTAAGGGAACTGAAGCACCGCATATAAAAGAACCAAAAGAATACAAGCACTGGATTGTGGATGACCATATAGTATCGTTAGCAAAGAAAGATGTTATGGTTGAACACGCATTGCCGGCAGCAGTAGGTGACGAAGTCACAGACAAAGTATTGGACGGACCAAACTCTGTCATATACGAAGAAGCTGAGAACAGACTTCACACACAGAAAGCTATTTTGTCATATCTGTTATAATAATCTATTTTTTAATTTTTTCTTTTTATCTAGGTAACTTTTTATATTTTTCTAATTTATCTACTACTTCCTTCAAATCAAGTTTTTCTAAGATTTCTCTTTTAGGCCATCCAGTTTTTTTATCCCAGCCGTGGAGATCATAGTAATTATCAAGCATGCTACCCCATTTGTTTAAATCTATCCTGAATTTTCCACTCAAGGGGTGATCAACGAATCTTTTTGGAGGATAATCATCTTTTCTATTCCAATTAGTGTGTAAAACATTGAAAGACTTTTCAAGATTAGTTGTTCTTTCACCAATCCTCAAAAGATTACTTGGGGATATATCAGATCCTGTAGCTGCTGATAACAGATTTGATAGGTCCTGGGGCATCAGCATGCCCTTTCTGTGTATACCATGAACAAAAAAGCACATACCGAGACAATCCAAAACAGATTCAAACTTTTCCATGAAAAATACTAATTTTTCTTTATTTTTGTACGCCCTCATTTCTCCAATATCAGGAATTCCAAACAATTTTTCAGACTGTTTTTTAGATACAGAGCCTTTTACCGCTTCTACCATTATTGCTCCTCTTGTGTGAGTACCTCCTCTCGGAGAGACAACTGTCCCGAGACTCCATGCTGGAGAAAGCCACAAACTCTCAAATAGTTCTTGACCTTTTACATGTATACAACACTCTTCAGTTCCCCTACCTATCTTTTCTGAAGCTTTTTTACATCCTTCAGCTAAGACATCTCCAAATCCCTCTCTCTGTGCAATCTTTCTGAAAAGCTCAAACAATGTTTTGGAATCTCCCCACTCGAGAGTTATACCTTCTGTATCCTCTTGGGTAAGTAATTTTTTTTCATAACACTCGAGAGCCCATCCTACACTTCCGCAGACATTATCTTCATCCAATCCTAGATCATTCAGTAAAGCGTGGGCCTTGAGTATCAGTTTCGGATCAAATATGCCGAGCTTATATCCAAAATTGTGGATAGAGTTGTACTGAAGTTGATCAACTGTTATTATCTCCCCATTTTCTTTCCAACTGTAAACACTCCAACATTCTATAGGGCACGCATTACAGCATTTTTTTCTTCCAACTCTGTATTTAAAGAATTCTTCTCTTGTTATTTTTTCTTCTTCATCTGTTGGCATATCACCAGAAAAGTTTCTATACGGTGTCTGTGGACCTTCTATCCATGGCTTTTCATTAAAGTATATCCCATATTTTCTGAGTAATTTAAAAGCATCTGTGTTTTCTAATTTCTCGTTACATTCTCTCACGATCTTCTCAAATCTTTCGGGATCAGCAACATCAATATTACCACGACCTCTTACAGCTACA
>DAOVEQ010000190.1 GCA_030668905.1 Thermococci archaeon | reverse complement strand
AAAAATGCATACAAGGAAATAATGTACAGAGCTAAGAAGAGTTATCCGAAAGCGAACATAAGGGGAATCCTGGTAAACGAAATGGTGGAGAGAGGTGTAGAAATAATAGTAGGATGTTCTGAAGATCCTCAGTTCGGTCCTGTTGTTATGTTCGGGTTAGGAGGAATATATGTCGAGGTACTGAAAGATATCGCCTTCAGGGTGGCACCTATAGACAAAGAAGATGCTCTCGACATGATAGACGATATAAAATCTTATCCGTTACTCTACGGTGTGAGAGGGGAAAGAAAGAGAGATATAAATAGCATAAGTGACATTTTGATGAGGGTAAGTAATCTTGTTTATGAAATTAGAGAGATATCTGAGTTAGATATAAATCCTTTAATGGTGTTAGAAGACGGAAAAGGATCTAAAATTGTAGATGCAAGAATGACTGTCAAATCCAAGACATACAAACTTGCAGAATATATGTGGCAGCATGCTTAACTTTCAGAAAACAAAGATCAATACTGCCAGAATAGGAAAGAATACAATAGCCCACAGTACGGGATTGTACTTCAGAACTTTTGATCCATCTAGAGGAGGAATGGGGAGGAGATTGAATAAAGCAAGGAAGAGGTTAAAGTATGCGAGGAAAAATAAAAAGTTATCAAATATAATGGATGATAGCCCGAGCGATACCAAAGCTACAATAAAATTTGCGATAGGACCAGCAATAGAAGTTTTTACCATAACTTTTGCATCTGCATAGCCAAAAATATGAACGGCACCTGGAGCTGCAAATAGAAAGCCGAGAAAAGAAGATATAACTGCCATGAGAAGGCCAAAATTCCACCTGCGAAACTCTGCTGCAAGCCCGTATCGCTGTGCGATATATTTATGCGCCATTTCATGAAATGCAAACCCTGTGCCTACGGCAATAAATGATCTCGGCATCATTCTCAAAATTAAAAGTGGTCTATCGATACCCCACCACAACACGGCAAGCGCAAAGCTGAGTACTATCCATGATATAAAAAGATCATTTATTTCTCTTCGAGTAAACTTCATGTTTCTTCTTTTCTCTGTATGTTTATATCTTTTTCTTTACAAATTATATCATTAAGAAAAGCAAATCCAGAGATCTATGATTTTTAATATACTTCTACATAAAAATATATCTCTTCTTTAGTGTCTAACTTTATCGAGACTTTATTTTTTCCTGTAGAACTGATCTGCAGCTCTTCTTTTATAAGTTTTTTTTCTTTATTTTTTAGGAGTATATCATTTTCTTTCACAATTTTTTCATTTAATAAGATATAATATGTATAATTCCAATCTTTTCCAAGATTATTTGTTATTTCAAAAGAAAAGTTAAATTTTTCATTTTCTTTTATTTCTTTTGGATATTTTGCAAGAAAAAACATTCCATTTGAATAATCTAGTATCGTATAGAAATCGCCTTTATAAGAAAATACTTTCTCTCCAGTCTCTACTGTTTCATCCAAATAAATCTTATACACATCGTTTTTTTCTCCTTCTTTTTTTAGAAAAACAAAGTTTAATTCTGTATATTCATTCGGTTTTCTTTTAAACTCATAGATAAATATTTGAGTAAAAATAAGTCCCAGAATGCATGCAGCAATTATAAGTTTGTAATTCATGATATACGTTGTGCCAAATTTTTAAAAATGTTCGTTTTGTAATGTACTGGGCGCCATAAGATCAATGATCTTTAGTATGTTTTCGCTTTCTATCTCTACTTCTATTACCCCCAGTTTTGATTCCTCTAAAAAATTCACAGGGCCAACGAAAGCTGTTTCTTTATTCAAGCTGAATTTTAGTTTTTTTTCATCCATATTCTTTAAAAAAATACTTCTTGCACTGTCTCTTATAGCTTGATTCTTCAGTTTCTCTTTTAGGATATCTAAACTTTCTATTTTTCC
>DAOVEQ010000174.1 GCA_030668905.1 Thermococci archaeon | reverse complement strand
AAAGATGCAGGAGCAGACTGGAGATCGCTTACAGATGAAGAGAGAGAATGGATCAAAAACTCTGTTTACGACGCTTTTTACAGATTTGTTTTTACAGTGGCGAAAGGCAGAAATTTGAGTTACGATTATGTAATAAATTATGCGGATGGGCTGACATGGAGTGGAAAAGATGCAGTCAATGCAAAGCTTATAGATGCTGTAGGTAATTTCGACACAGCTATAGATGAGATAAAGAATCTTACAGGTCTTAGCAATCCAGAACTTGTCTTTATTGAAGAGGAGTTTTCTGAGACTTCAGAAGGCTGGGATGCGTTGAGGTATCAGCTGTCCTCAAGTTTGATCATAGACAACTAACCAAAAATATTTATACTAGGAGTATGCAGTTATACTATGTTGGGTTCATTAGAGAAAGAGATAATGGAGATCGTATGGACCGAGGGAGAGGTAGATGCAAGGCATGTTCAACAAGTTATCAGAGAAAAAAGAAAGATAGCTTATACTACAGTAAATACTGTTTTATCAAGACTTGTGGACAAGGGACTTCTTAGATCAAGAAAGGTAAGAGCAAGGGGGGGTTTTAAATATGTTTATTCTTCCACAAATACGAAAGAAAGCTATGAAGAAAAAGTGATCGATTCTACGTTCAATAAACTTCTAAAAAGCTTTGGGAAGGTAGCAATAAAATATTTTTCAGAAAATTTAGATCTGTCAAAAAAAGAGATTGAAGTTTTGAAGAAAAAGCTGGAGGACCTGGATAATGAATAGTCTCTGCCTGATTATTTATTATACATTTTTAACTGTAATAATATTTCTTATCAATGAATTACTTATAAATATTTTCGATCCTTCTATACAAACAAAGAATATGATTCATAAATTAACTTTAATCTCATTTTTCACTGTTTTTGCAATAGTTCCTTTTAAGATAATTCAGGGACTGATAATAGAAGGGTATCATATTGTGAAAGGAGATTCTGTTATAATATTGGCACACAAGATAGATTATATCACTGAATACACGGATTTTGCTTATTTAACGGTATTGTTGTTCTCTGCGGTATTCTTTTCTTTTCTATTCGTGATCTTTTTCGATAGGAATCTAATGTACAAACTTTATCGTTTACATCCTTTTGAAGACAGGATAATAGAAAAGAAACTTCAGAAACTTTCAGAGCAGATGAATCTCGAGCCGCCAAAACTCTATCTTGCCAGAAATTCTCTTGATGTTTTTGTCTTCGGTTTAAAACCTAAACTTGCCTTAGGGGAGGAGTTTATAAAAAAATGTACGGAAAAAGATCTCGAAATCGTTCTGAAACATGAGTTGTGGCATATAAAAAACAAGGATATCCTTGTGAAGGTAATAAGTCTATTTTTAGAGATACTCTTTTTCTACAACCCCGTAATTTTTTTATTGATAAGAAAAATAGAAAAAGAGTCGGAGTATATGGCAGACATATCCTCTGCAAAGACGAAAGAGGAAAAAAAGCATTACATCGAATTGATGCTGAAATTAAGCTCTTTTAAAGTCCCCGAAGTTCCTAGAAATACTGGAACTAAAAACATTTTCCCGATGGGATATCCAGAAGTTTTAGTCAAATTAGATAGGCATCTTTCTATGGAGAGAGTGGAGAATTTATTCAAGATAAGGAAAAATAAAAGAGTTTTATTTGCAATATCTTTGTTTTTCACTGTTTCTTTGATGATTACAGGGATTTCTATCGGCATCTTTTTGGCCAAAGAGGATAAGTTAAGTGAAAATTATTCTGAGAGTTACAATTACTGTTATATAGATACAAGTTGTTATTCTACATATACAGAAGTAATGGAAGAGCAGGAGTATATAATCATACATAGAAATAATTTTGAGATAAATAAGAATAATATTAAGGAAAGAGTGGAGAGATTGGAGTATAAAAAAGATAACTACGAGCTTTTGATACTCGCGGAAGGAAAAATGTTTTCCAAGGAAATTCAGAAGTATCTGATGAATTTAGAGCAAGGATTATTCGATACCAACTCTAC
This sequence comes from Thermococci archaeon, assembly GCA_030668905.1. Taxonomy (GTDB): domain Archaea; phylum Methanobacteriota_B; class Thermococci; order Methanofastidiosales; family B48-G16; genus B48-G16. The sequence goes on along the minus strand of DAOVEQ010000174.1, from coordinate 406 downwards.
AGCAGACACAAATTCCACAGTATTTTCTGAAGAGGAGTATCTGATGAATTTAGAGCAAGAATTATTCGATACCAACTCTACAACAATGGATATAAACTCAACTAATGTCGATTAATGCTTTCAGGATATCATAGTCTCTTATAATGCCAATTAATTTATTGCTGTCCTCAGTAACAGGAAGCTGCTCTATGTTGTATTTTCTCATCTTTTTTGCGCATTCGGTGATAGTTTCATCTGAAGTAATAGTTACTACTTCTTTTGTCATGTAATCTTTTACAGGTTTTTTGGGAAGTTTTAGCGTTCTCATGCCTATATAGAGAGTACTTCTAGTTTCCCAATCCCAGTCGTCCTCTTCAGAGGTTGCCATATCCTTCTTTTTCATCTCACTTACGACTTCTCCAGCTTT
>DAOVEQ010000073.1 GCA_030668905.1 Thermococci archaeon | reverse complement strand
AGTTATGGAACATAAAGTTTAAATATACTGCAAAATCTTTTAGATTGATAGGCCGGGGTTGCTTAGCCTGGTAAGAGCGCTCGGCTCATAAGTGTATCAAGAGCGCTGAGAAACCGAGAGGTCGCGGGTTCAAACCCCGCCCCCGGCACTCATTAATATCAGGATCATAGAATCTTCTCTACCTTTTCAGCCGCTTTCCCCAGTTCTGTAAGAACTAATTCTAGATTAGGATCTGATGTTATACACACCAAAAGAGCTTTTTCTCCAGCCCCTACTGTGATTATTTTCTCTTCTTCTGTTGTTATAACTACTCTTTCGGGTACTCCTTTTTTCATCTCCAGTGTTGCTGTTTCTGCTGCTCCGAGTATTGTAGCAGACATAGCAGCAAATGTTTCTCCACCCATGTTCTGTGGAAGATCTGCGGATATTAACAATCCCGACCTTGTAACTATTGCAGAAGCTTCTATACTTACAACATTTTTAAGATCACCTAATATGTTATCCAGGAGTTCCTTTTTCATTCAATCACCAAAAACATCTTTTTTAACTTCAAAGAGACATAATTTGTTTCCTAAAGCTATACATTCTTTCTCTTCTACCACTACCTTTTTTCCAAATGTTGATTCTATTATCCCCGCAATATATCCTGCAAGGAAAGCGCAGACTGGATATTCCTGCTTTTTTTTAGTAAATTCTATCCAACTTTTAGCTAAAAATGAATCGTATAATTTTACTTCACCTTCAAATTTATTGAAATCTACGTTGTATTCAAATTTCCCGAATCCTGCCTCTATATCAATTTGTATACATTTATTGAGTAATTCTATATTCTCAGATTTTGTAATTTCTTTCTCTTTTTCCACAAAAGCTCTTCCTACGTTACGACCTGCATTATATAAAAGAGCATCGGCTCCATTTTTTCCAAGTATATCATAAATACTGGTAAACATGATTCCCATTGTCCTACGAGTAAAGGCTACACTAACAATGCCTCCAATAATTAATTCCCGAGTCATAATACAATTTGCATTTTGGTATATTTAAAACTTACTCATAAAAACAAAGAAGTAAATCATGAAAAATGAAAAGATTATAAAAACTCTCTAGGATCCGTAATTTTTCCAGTAATAGCTGAAGCAGCCACTGTAGCTGGAGAAGCTAAATAGACAAAGGCTTCCTTGCACCCCATCCTTCCTTTAAAGTTCCTATTTGCTGTCGAGATACACACCTCTTCGGGCGCTAAAATGCCTTCATGAGCACCGAGACATGGACCGCAGTTTGGATTCAGGATCATAGCTCCAGATTTTACCAATTCAGTAAGCAGTCCTTCTTTCAATGCTTCTAAATAAACTTCTCTCGAAGCTGGTAATATTAATAGTCTTACATTTTTGTGTATTTTTTTACCCTTGAGAATTTTTATAGCTTCCTTCAGATCTTCGGTTCTGCCGTTAGTACATGTCCCTATTAAAGCCTGATCTATCTCTACGTCAATCTCGCTGACATCTTTAACGTTATCTACTGTGTGAGGACACGCTACCTTTGGAGTTATATCTTCTGCGTTGTATTCCAGAGTAATTTCATACTCGTTGTCAATAGGTTTAACAGGCCTGATTTCTTCAGAAACTCTTGGTTTAAGCCACCCTTCAGTTTTTTTATCACATTGTACTATTCCTGCCTTCGCTCCCATCTCTGCGCTCATATTTGATAAAACCATCCTTCCAGCAATGCTGAGGTTTTCTATCGTGCCGCCGTAAAACTCTACAGACATATAGTTTGCACCATCAGCCTTTATATCTCCTATTATATGGAGGATCATGTCTTTTGCATAGACACCTTTCTCCAATTTCCCGTTAACTGTGATCTTCATCGATTCAGGAACTTTCAGCCATAACTTTCCAGTAGCCATTATTGAGGCTGCTTCACTTCTGCCGATGCCTGCAGAAAAAGCGCCGAAAGCGCCATACGTGGTAGTATGGGAATCGGATCCAAGAATCAAGTATCCTGGTAAAATATGTCCCCTTTCCGGCAATACCTGGTGACATATTCCCTCTTTTATATCATAAAAATATTTTATGTTCTGTTCCTTTGCAAATTCCCTTATCATCTTGTGATTTGCAGCATATTTTTCGTTAGCAGCCGGGACACAGTGATCTACTGGTATTACTATCTTTTCAGGATTCCAGACTTTTTTTACACCCATAGAATAGAATTTTTTAGAGATTGCAGCAGTATTTTCATGAGTCATTAGGATATCGGGTTCAACCTCTATAATCTCATTTACTTCCACTTTTTTCCCCACTTTTTTTCCAAAAATCGCTTTTGCCATTGTCATTTTTTACACCTTTTAAAAGTTCAATTCTTAATTTTTTTTTCTTTGTCTGTGTATTTAAAAGTTATTCATTACTAAGGGAGAATACATTTAAATATTATTTGAGAGATTTTACTTAAAGGTGATCAAATGGTAACGGTGAATCGGACACTAGGAGAAATTCTGGATGAGACAGCCAAAAAATTCCCGGAAAAAGAAGTGGTAATCTTTGAAGACAAAAGAATTACGTACAGAGAGTTAAACGAGAGGGTAAACGAGTTTGCATCAGGGCTTTTAAAACTCGGAATCAAAAAGGGAGACAAAATAGGATTGTGGATGCCCAATTATCCTGAATGGGTAATTGCTTACTTCGGCATATCAAAAGCGGGAGGAGTAGTAGTCCCGATGAACACAAGATACAAAACTCACGAGGTAGAGTATATCCTGAACAACTCGGAAGCTACAGCTTTGATAATGACCGATACCTTTGTCGGTATAGATTTTATAAAAATGATGAACGAATTGAGAGGAAAGATTCCAAAATTGGAAAGTGTAATTGTTTTTGGAAATCCTGAAGAGGGTATGCACGGATTTTATGAAATATGCGAAAAAGGTAAGGATTGGAAGAATGATAAAGATTTTGAAGAAAGAAGAAAAAGTTTAACACCAGAAGACTGCGTCTTTATTCTCTATACATCAGGAACAACAGGAAATCCAAAAGGAGCCATGCTTTCTCACAATAACATGGGTACAAACGCAAGAGATGTTGCTGGAGTTCTGAAAACTACGGAAAGAGACAGATTTTTATTAGCAGTTCCCTTTTTTCACTGTTTTGGATGTGTAATGGGTATCCTTGGAAGCATAATTTACGGGGCTTCAATGGTGCCAATGCTCGTGTTTAAGGGAAAAGAAGCCATGGAACTCGTTGAAAAAGAAAAAATCTCTATACTTTACGGTGTCCCTACAATGTTCGTACTGGAACTGGAGGCTTTTAGAAAATACGGGTACAATATAGATTCTCTGAGAACGGGAATAATGGCAGGTGCGCCGTGTCCAGTAGAGATAATGAGAGGTGTAATGGAGGAGATGCACTGCAATGTATGCATAGCATATGGACTGACAGAGGCTTCTCCTGTAATAACAATGACAAGGTTTGATGACCCTATAGATAAGAGGGTCAAAACGGTTGGTAAAACCTTACCGGGTACTGAAGTGAGGATAGTTGACGATCTACACAAAAGCGTACCTGCAGGTAGTAGAGGAGAACTTGCGTGCAAGGGATACAACGTAATGTTAGGGTATTATAAGATGCCTGAAAAAACTAAAGAAGCTATAGATGAAGAAGGATGGCTCTATTCGGGCGATCTGGCAGTGATGGATGAGGGAGGATACATAAGTATAGTAGGCAGGAAGAAAGATATGATAATTGTAGGAGGATTTAATGTATACCCAAGAGAGATAGAGGAGTTTCTATTCACCCATCCAAAAATACAGAATGTTTCTGTGATAGGTTTTCCTGACAAGATCTTTGGTGAGGTTGTGATGGTATGTGTGATTCCAAAGGAAGGTGTTAATTTAGATCCCCAGGAAATTGCTGAGTTCTGCAAAGGAAAGATAGCGAATTTCAAGGTACCGAGATACGTGAAGATCGTGGATCAGATGCCAATGACAGCTTCAGGTAAGATTCAGAAATACAAACTGAGGGAAGAAGCTCAGAAGCTACTGGAAACTGGAGAGTTAAAACCTCTAAACTTAAAGTGATTCTTTCAGTTTTTTATTTAATTTTTCTAATTTTTTTCTGCTTCTTTCTAAGGCTTTATTGGCGTATTTTACCAGAAATCTAAGGTACTCTTCATTCACAAGGAGTTCCCTTTCTCCGAGAGGAACATCTATCCTTTCCGTGGATAGTATCTCAACTATTATTTTATTCGTTATAGATTTTATCCCGCTGTTTTTGAACCCGCATGAAAAAGCCAGATCCCTGATCTTTATAGCACTTTTTAGATCATACGAGGCTACATGTATTATTGGTGACTGTGAGATAAGAAAAACTACTCCCGAATCTCTAAATCTTAGAGATTCTATCAACTCTTCATATTCTACCCCCCTGTGCCATTTTCCAAGAAAAACTGATCTCTTTTTATCCCCCAACTCTGGCATCCAGATTAGAACTATCCTTCCCGCGCAGCTTGAGGTAGTGTAATACTCTTTTTTAGAGTTTATCAGTTTTAGAGTCTCCAGTATTTCAGGATCTACCTTATTTTCAGTAATAGCTTTAGCAAATTTAAGCATTACCACCTCTTTTCTTTTTTCGAACATTTAGATCTCCATGGGAGCAAGATAGAAACGAATTGCAGCCTTATCACTGGAATATTCGATTTTTAGAGGCGTGTCCTTATTTCCAAAAGATATATCAATATAATCCACTGACGTTGCAGTTTTTAAGAAGCTCAGTATATAACTTAAATTAAACTTGCTGATACACTCGTTATCTACTTTGAACATTTCTATAGCGTTATTTGTTTTAGATACATTTACAGATGTTTTAACACCATCTTCTTCAGCAAAAAAGGTTATCTCTTCGGGATTAGCTTTAATTATAAGAGAGCTTCCTATTACCGCTATATCCTTTACAAGATCTACAAAAACACTTCCCCTTATTCTTAAAAAAACAGATGCATCAATACTTATCTGCGGCAGTGGCTCTCCAAACTCCAGCAAGGGGATTCTGAAATATCTTTCCACGAAGTTGTGGATCGTGAACTCGAGATACTCCTTCTCAACGTTTATGCTGACGTTATCGTCAGCTCTCAATCTTCTGCATATTTTTTTCATAAGATTCATATCAAGATAAAAATTTGTCTCCGAGTTGATCTCATAACTTGAAAAAGCTTCTTTCTTAGCCTCGATCTCTATTTTGCAGATTACCGATGGGTCAGATGCTTCTATCCTCAAATTTTTTTCGTCGGCATAAAAAGAAGCTGTATCCACAAGATCAGAGATCCCATCTATCAGTTCTCTTAGCACAATTGAATCAGACCACTCGCACCTAAACATTCTTATCACTTCAAATGAGTCGTATGCATTAAAAACTGATATAGTTTCGTACTTTCTATATTAAAAACTTTCTGTTCGTATAATCATATTAAGATATGACCCTAGTATAATAGGCATATAATATTTGAAAAAATAAAAAGAAAGAGAAGGGATAATTTAGTCCATCTTTGCAATAAAGAAGCAAAACGCACCTATAGCTATCAAAACAATGCCAATAACTCCTTTAAAAACATCTACTAACTCTCTCCACCAATCTAAGCCCTGAGGAATTAGGGTATATATTCCTACGAGCACCAAAACAATTCCTAT
>DAOVEQ010000187.1 GCA_030668905.1 Thermococci archaeon | reverse complement strand
GGTTATTGGGAAAAATGTTGGATCTACTACTATCGTTTTTCTTCTTTTTGAGAATAGATGAATCATCTCTCTTATCAGAAGATCTGATCCTGAACTTAAGATAATATGTTCTTTCGGTGTTTTAGAATAATCAGATATCATATTTTTAAGCATTTCCAAACTTTCTTGGGAGGTATATCTATTTAAATTTGAGAGTCCTTTCTTTGCTGAATTAATTACCTCTATTGGAGGTGGATAGGGCATCTCGTTCATGTTTAGCTTTATATACTTCTTCAACACCTCACCTCCATCATCTTCTTTTCTCTGTAACCTGTAACTACCTTTATATATCCTTGAAGATTTTTATCTACCTCCAAACTTCCTGTATCGATCCTCAGACAGTTTAGATTGCGCAGCTTTGACTCAGTCCCTACCACTATTATATTCTCCTTCCCAATTCTTCTAATTACATCAAAAGTAAACTGTTTATTCCCTCTGCCAAAGATAAATCCATTACCACCGATAGGTGTTATTACTATCTTCACCTTGTTATATTTTTTGAAGAGTTTCAAAATTCCTTCCTCATTCAAGTCCTTTCCTACTAGCTTCCCTTTAAAAACAGCGTCTACTCCCAGTAATGTTTTGGGCAGGTTAAGCTTATCTGTTATTGCCTTTGTCGTTGTTCCTGGACCAAAGAGGTAAAGTATTTCATCTTCCATTTCTTCTATTATGTGTCTTGCTATCCCTTCTTTATCCTCCATCGTATGTTTGTCTGTACGAGATGCTTCCTTTCCTGACTGCAAGAGTCTTTTAACGTAAGGAACATTCAGATATCCGTAAAGTGTGGCACTCAGTTTATTGTTCCTGAAGGCATCTTCATCAATATCCAGAACCTCTTCCTCTTTTAAATCAGTACCCTTGATAAATGAATCTACCATCTCTGCTGCGGCTCTTGGATTGACCGCAAAAACTGAGCTGAACATCTTTACTCCTGAGGGTACAGCTACAACTGGTTTTTTTAATCCAACAACATCATATATGTCTCTTGCAGTTCCATCTCCTCCAACAAATACGAGAAGATCTATCTCTTCTGCCATATCTTTTGCAATTTTCTTTGTATCCTCAGCTGACACATTCTCACTTATAGAGCCTACCACTTTAAAACTTATATTAAACTCCTTAAGATACTCCTCCCCCATTCTTCCTGGAGCAGTAAAAAATGTTATATTTTCAATGTTTTTGATATATGATAAAAACTCTTTAGTCCTTTCCGGGGTAACAGACTTAGCATTCATCTCTAAAGCCTTTTTGTACATATCTCCATCTGTTCCTTTAAGCCCAACGCTTCCCCCCATACCTGCCACAGGATTCACAATTAAACCTATTCTTTTCATCACTATTCTATTGTGTGTGAAACCTTAAATAGATTTTCAGAATTTTCTCATATAATATTTCTTTCCCTGATATTCTACTTCTATCAGCTTGCCATCTTTTATTATCTTTTCAACAACTTCCCAATCAGCATCTGCCTTTTTTAAAAGCTCTTTAATACCTTCTTCTCTCATAGGATGTACAGATGTAATACTCAATAAATCTCTCTTTACATCCCCTGTGAATGCAAATGCATTTCCTTCATATCCTATTAAATGCTCTGCATCTATGCCTTTTTCATTAAAAAGCTGGAATGCTATATTTACGATATGTTCGCTAGCCGGTACAGCCCAGTTTTCTGCAGGAGGTCTTGTTGGGATAGATATATAACTTTTATAAGGTTTTAATTTTTCAAGAAAACTCGCTATCTTTTCTATTTCTTCATGATGATCATTAATTCCTTGTATAAGCATTGTCTCTGTTGTCAGTTCTCCTTTAAATCTCTCAGAAAACTTTACTATACCCCTCAATATCTTTTCAAGATCTAAAGATTTGTGTGGTCTATCAACTCTTTGCCATATGTCTTTGCTCACAGCATCTACTTTTAAGGACACCCAATCTGCCTTACATAAATCATTTTGAAC
>DAOVEQ010000057.1 GCA_030668905.1 Thermococci archaeon | reverse complement strand
TAATTGAAAATGGGATGGATCTCTACAGAAACGGCCACATAAAGATATACAAGACAAACATAGCATTGACGGTATTGAAGTATATATCTATCGAAAAAATAATACCTTAAATTTCTTTTTTATGGGCTCGTAGCTCAGTGGAAGAGCGCTGCCTTCGCAAGGCAGAAGCCGCGGGTTCAAATCCCGCCGAGTCCACAACCCTTTTTTCTTTTCAAAAGAAAAAAGCGTTCTGGAAAAAAGAAAATAAATTACTTAAAAAGAGAATATAGAAAAAATTCATTATGTCTTCTGAAACGGTTCTCCAAAAGAAAAAAACGATTATTTAAAAAGGAGGAGGATAAAGATTTTTCATACATCTTAAGAGGATATTATAGGTATATTTTATCATCTGTGCATCGAAACCTTTTTATTTAGTTTGCATGAGTTTCGTTTAAGGTGATATTATGCCTGAAGAACTAAACCCATTTAAGATAGCACAAAAGCAGTTAGATATTGCTGCTAAAATAATGAACTTAGACCCTTCAGCACATACAATTTTGAGAAATCCACTTAGGACTCTGGAAGTATCGATACCTGTAAAGATGGATGACGGATCAACAAAGGTATTTACAGGTTTCAGAGTTCAGTACAATGATGCAAGAGGCCCAACAAAGGGAGGAATAAGATTCCATCCGGCAGAAACTATCGATACGGTAAAAGCTCTGGCAGCATGGATGACATGGAAATGTGCAGTTGTAGGTATACCCTATGGGGGCAGTAAAGGAGGAGTTATATGCGATCCTCACACACTTTCAATCGATGAGCTTGAACGATTAAGTAGAGGGTATATCAGAGCGATAGCTCAGTTCATAGGCCCAGAAAAAGATATTCCAGCACCAGATGTTTACACAAATCCACAAATAATGGCGTGGATGATGGATGAATTTTCAAGGATTAAACAGTACAATGTTCCAGGAGTAATAACAGGAAAACCCGTAATTGTTGGAGGATCTGAGGGTAGGTGGAATGCAACAGCTATGGGCACTCTCTACGCAATACAAGAAGCTACAAGAAAGTTGGGGATAAATCTTAAGGGAGCCCGTGCTGTTGTTCAAGGGTATGGAAATGCAGGGGCTTTTGCAGCAACATTACTTAAAGGTGCAGGTGCCAAGATTATTGCGGTTTCCGATTCGAAAGGAGGAATTGTCAGTGAAAGAGGTTTCGATCCACATGCAGCCTTGAGTCAGAAAGAAAAAACAGGTTCTGTTATAGGACTGCACGAAACAGAGAAAATTACCAACGAGGATCTGTTGGAACTGGAGTGTGATATCTTAGTTCCATGTGCTATAGAGAATGTTATCACAGAAAAAAATGCTGACAGGGTAAAAACCAAAATAATTGCAGAAGCTGCAAATGGTCCAACAACTCCTGGAGCTGACAAGATCTTGCATAAGAAAGGAGTTTTTGTTATTCCAGATTTCCTATGCAATTCTGGAGGAGTGACAGTTTCGTACTTTGAGTGGGTCCAGAATGTAACTGGTTATTACTGGTCAAGTGAAGAGGTTTATGATAAACTGAACAAGATTATGGTAGGTGCTTTCAACGATGTGTATGACGCTCACAAAAGAGAAGATGTCGATATGAGAACAGCGGCATATATTGTTGCGGTGAAAAAAGTTGCAGATGCAATGAAAACTCGTGGATGGTATTAAATTTTATATCTCTATTTTTTTTATTCCTCTTTTTATCTCCGAAACATTGTATACCTCGATCCCATGGATTTTTCTTCTGAAATTTTTATGTGTGTGTCCGCAAATACAGATGTCCACGTTTTTTTCTATCATCAATTCTCCAAAACACTTAGATCCCATGAATGCATTAAAAAATAGAGATTCTATTGTTTTTTCTCTTCCAATGTTCAGAAGCTCTTCGAAAGGCAGATGATGGATAACTGCGATCTTTATTTTGGCATCTTTTATTTCATTGAGGCTTTTATTGAGATGCTTGTGACAGAGTTTTGTAAAGTATGTGTCCTCTTCTCTAGAACTTCTTGGTATTTTAAGGCTGTCTACAAAAAAATTATCATCTTCTGTGAAGGTCATCTCCATTAAAGGGTTTCTCTTTTTCAATCTGAAATAAAATCTGTCGTTCCACCAGGAAGCAGCAAATGTATCTCCTTTATAAAAGAGGATCTTGTTTTCTATGTCTTTTATTGGAAATTGAGGATCTGCAAAAGAATAGTCATACCAACCGACTGTTCCTGCAAATCCGATACCCTTTTCTAAGAATGGTTTATTATCTAGCATATGATATCCAAAACTTTCACCCATCTCTATGAATTCTTCCATTTTTTCAAGCGATGTTGCCTCTTCAAAAGATTGCACCCATAGATCATGATTTCCCAGACATATGAGTTTAGGGCAATCTATTTCTTCAAATTCCTTTAAAAAAGTTTCAAAGGATTCTTTTTCTCCTTCTGTTAGATCGCCTGCAATAACAACATAATCTGGATCTATATTGTTTATAGAGTTTCTCAAAACTTTCAGTTCCTTGATTCCCACAAGTTTTGGAAAGTGGGCATCTGAAAAAGCCGCTATTTTTATCATTCTATCTTTCAACTTTTTTTATATTAATAAGTTTTTCGACTGCATATATCAGAATATTTTTCTTTTTTGGTCAAAACCGAAAAGCTTATAATGGGATTTCAAGACTCTTAGGTGATGATATGAACGACGACGAATACGATCTTTGGATTCAAAAAGCCATTGGGTTTTGTGCCCAAAGGTTCAAGAAGAGTAAGACAGAGACAGTTAGAATGTTGCAAGAGGGTAACTGTTATGTACACAGTACTCTTCGCTATGCTATTGCAAAAGAGATTTCAGCGTATCTAAAAGATCATGTTGATGGTATAAAAGGTGTTTATTTATATGGATCAACAGCGACAAATGAGGCCAGGCCGTGTTCGGATATTGATATGTTAGTTCATATCGACACAGATCAGAAGAAAGTAGAAGAGGTTACAGAAAAACTGGAGAGAGGTGTACTTAGGGCTTATCTTAAAGTTCTTCAGGATGATATCCCCTTGGTTCTTCCTTTGTTAGACTTTCATATAATAGATACGGAAAGTATTAAGAAACGAGAAGGATACGCAGCTCTTGTGACATCTCTTTCTTCGCCACCTCTTAAAATTTAAATATAGTAGGTGATCAAATGGGAAAATCAAAAGAAGAAAACCCGTTTCAAAATATGCTCAAGCAATTGAAAACAGCTTGTGACAAGCTCAATCTTGATCCAGGTATATACGAGCAGCTGAGAGAGCCACAGAGAAGTGTCATTGTCTCTGTACCTATAAGGATGGATGATGGTTCGATTAAAAACTTTACAGGATATCGAGTACATTACAACTATGCAAGAGGTCCGTGTAAAGGAGGAATACGATACCATCCCAACGTTACCTTAGATGAGGTAAAAGCTCTGTCAGCATGGATGACATGGAAATGCGCTGTAGTGGATATACCGTATGGGGGGGCTAAAGGAGGAATAGTCTGTGATCCTCCAAAACTCTCGCAAGGTGAGTTAGAAAGACTTACGAGGAGATACACTTTTATGATTCTTCCGATGATAGGACCAGAGAAGGATATTCCGGCACCAGATGTTTACACAAATCAGCAAACTATGGCATGGATTATGGACACATACAGCAGCTTTTTGGGGTACAGTGCTCCAGGAGTTGTTACAGGAAAGCCGATTCCTTTGGGAGGGTCTCTTGGAAGAGCAGAGGCAACAGGAAGAGGAGTCATGTTGTGCACACTCGAAGCCTTGAAAAAACTTAATAGAGATCCAAGAAAAACTAGTGTTGCAGTGCAGGGATTTGGAAATGTGGGGAGTAATGCAGCAAGATTAATTTATAATGAAGGATGCAAAATTGTTGGAGTTTCAGATGTAAGCGGTGCCATTATTGATCCAGAAGGAATTGATATTACGGATCTTTTAGAGTACGTGAAAACGACTAAAAACAAATTGATAGAAGGGTACAATAGAGGTGAATTTATAAAAGGTGTGGTAAAAGGAAATAAAGCACTTCTTGAGACTCAATGTGATGTTCTCGTTCCTGCAGCTCTTGAAAACCAGATAACAGGAGAAAACGCAGATAAAGTAAAGGCAAAACTAATAGTTGAGGGTGCAAATGGTCCGACAACTCCTGAGGCTGACAAGATCCTTGACGAGAAAAAGATATTCCTCGTTCCAGACATTCTTGCAAATGCAGGAGGGGTAACAGTTTCATACTTTGAGTGGGTGCAAGGTTTGCAGGCGTACTTCTGGTCTGAAACAGAGGTTAATAGAAAGTTAAAAGAGATTATGGTGAAAGCATTTAATGGCGTGTACGAGACTTCAGATATTTACAAGGTTAATATGAGGACTGGTGCCTACATACTTGCGATAAGAAGAGTTGCGGAAGCTCTTAAGCTTAGAGGGTTATTCCCATAATTTTTTTTCCTTTTTTTTAAATATAAAGACGGTAGCTAACGTTTGACCCTTTTTATTTTTCATTGGGTCTGATGTCATCAGCAAAGGCATTATTTCACCATTCTTTTTTGCTATCGTGATCTTTCCTTTCCAGCCCTTTTCAAGAATAATAGGAAAAACTTCTTTTTGAAATTCTTTTTTCGATTCAAAAAGAATGCTTGAGGGTCTTCCAATCACTTCCTTTACATTATAGCCACACATCTCCTGACATGCTTTGTTTATATAAAGAGTTGTTCCAGTGAGATCGGTTATAACAATTCCATCGGATGTTGATTTAATAACTTCTGAAAATAACAGCATTCTTTGCTCTATATTTTCTATCTTTGTTAAATCTTTTTGTATCTCCATTATACCAACTATATTATCCTCACCATCTCTTAGCGAGGTTAGGGTCATCATAATATCAAGTATATCTCCTCTTTTGTTTTTTCTTTGTGTTGTGATATTCTTTACTATCTTTCCTCCCACTACGCTTTTCATTCTTTTTAAATAATCCTCTTTTTTCCACTCAGGGATAATTATCTCTATGTTCTTTCCTATTACTTCTTCTTTTTTGTATCCATATACCTTTTCTGCCATCGGATTCCAGGTAGTTATTTTATAGTTAGTATCTAAAGAGATAATAACATCGCCAGCTTCTTCGAATAATGTTCTGTACTGTTCTTCTGATTTTTTTAATGCTTCTTCCGCCTTTTTGCGTTCAGTAATATCTATTATAGAAGCAATGGATTTCTTTGTTCCTGGGATCATATCTATAGTAAGATACGTATTTTTTACATTTCCTGTTTTATCAATGAACTTGAACTCATAACATCGGGGTGGTTTTTTTCTATCTCTTCTTCTTTCATAATGATATTTCTTCATCCTTTCTAAGTCATCCTTATGAATGAGTTGTGTCCAACTCATTTTTCCTTCGAGATCCTCCTTAGAATAGCCAGAAAGAGTTTCAAACTCTTTATTGACGAGAGAAATAGTTGTATCTTCCTCAAGAGTACATATGGCAGTGCCTGTGTTTTCAAATAATGTTCTATATTTCTTTTCTGAAGCCTTCAGTTTTTCTTGGATTCTCCTCTTTATGACTGTTTCTCTTATTCTTGTAGAAATGGCGTCAATTAATGACTGCTCTTCCTTTAGAAACTCTTCTTTCTCGTCTTTATAGATTACACTCAGTGTCCATGTTTCATCTTTATGCATCCTCATCTTTGAAAATATTTTTTTCTTTTTCTTCGAAAGTTTTAAGACTTCTTCCTTATCTTCTAGCCCATAATAAGCTACTACTTCATTTTCTTTTGAAAGTACCACAACAGCATCTTCATACTGCATTCCCTTTGCGATACTCTTAACTACGTTACTAAGTATTACGTCTATTGGAGAAGGACTACCCAGAGAATGACAGATTTCATAAGCCACTGTCAGTTCTTTTACTCTTTCTCTCAGTTCAAAGTTTGTCTGTTTGAGTTTTTCTTGGATTTTCCTTTTTATTACAGTTCCTCTAATTCTTGTAGAGAGAGCATCAATTAATGATTGTTCTTCTTTCAAAAACTCCTCCTTATCATCTTTGTAAACAACAGTCATGTACCACTTTTCATCTTTATGAATATCGATTTCAGAAGATATCTTCTTCTTTTTTTTCAGGATATCCAGAGCTTCTTTTTCATTTTTTATACCATAATAGGAGATTATCTTATCCTTCTTATGAAGAATTACAACAGCATCTTCATACTGCATTCCCTTTGCGATGCTTTTGAGTACATCGTTGAGAATACTATCAAGTGGAGAAGGACTTGATAATGAATGACAGATCTCATAAGCTACTGTCAGTTCTTTTATTCTTTCTCGCAGTTCAAAGTTTATTTGCTCAAGTTTTTTTTCTATATCCTTCATCACTGAGAGTTTCCAGCTTTTTATATAAATACTTTTCTCCTTAAGTTTTGAGATATTTCAATTGCCCTCAATGACATACGAAAAACTTTTAAATTCCCTTATTCTATTCTAAGAAATTGTTTTTGAGATGATACTATGGAAAAAGAAAATAAGTTTGTACTGTGGTTTGATGAGATAGGCATAAAGGATGTAGGACTTGTAGGCGGAAAAAATGCATCATTGGGAGAGATGTACAGGACTCTCGTATCGGAAGGTGTGAATGTACCTGGAGGATTCGCGGTAACAGCATATGCATACAGATACCTGATTAAAAAAACGGGAATTGAAAATAAGATTGTAGAAATTCTTTCAGATTTAAATGTTCATGATCTGAGAAATCTTCAGGATAAAGGAAAGAGAATAAGGAGGATTATAAGCAGTGCAGAGTTTCCAGAAGAGCTGGAAGAAGCCATTCTTGAAGCGTATCACAAAATGCTTAAAGAAGATAAAGATATGACTGTAGC
>DAOVEQ010000111.1 GCA_030668905.1 Thermococci archaeon | reverse complement strand
GGAACTTAATTTCAGGAAAGCTTTGGTAATCTATGGGGATGTAGATAGAGAAAAGATCTATGAGGTAGCTAACAAAAACAGGAAAAAAAGACTTTTTAAAGAGGGAGAAAAACTAGACACGTGTCATAAATTATATTATCCAATATTCAGAGTTCTTTTCGATTACTTTCCAGAAAAAGGAGATTATGTCAATTTGTCCTGCCTGATAGATGGTCTTACTGGTGAAATTCTAAGAAAAAACAAAAAAATAGAGAGAACAAGGGGCTTGAGAGATTTAATACCATTAAAAGAAGATGAAATGAACTTCATGATATATCTGATAAAAAGAGAAAATGTTACCCAGATAGAGATAAAAAATGAGATGAAACTAAATACAAATAAGATAAAATCGCTTTTAAGCTCTACAATGCAGAAGGGGCTCGTGAAAATTGATAAAAAAGGCAAGTTTGAAGAGATAAAACCTCTAGGAGATTATAAGATAGTGTGGAACCCGAAAGATAAAAAGATAAACTTCGAGTATGCTGTGGAAGAGGAGTTCCTGGATGTCGACACTATAATACATGAAACGATTACGGAAAATGAGATATCAAAGGCTTTAAAAATATGGGGGAAAGCTAAAATATGGAAAATTGAGAGGCTTTATTATCCTTACTGGATCGTTTACTACAAAGGAGAAAAATCGAGGGTGGAGGTTTTCGACGGCGTATACGGTCAAAAGGATGAGTATACAAAAAACATGATAAGACACAGGATTTAATAGTAAGGTATTTAAATTCAAGACGTAAAATAGTAATGGGCAGGAGGGGCAATTATTACTCTTCTATTCACCACCTCCCACGAGTCCCTCCTACCCAATTTTTGAGATAAAAACGAAACCTTTTTATATCGGAAACCGATATCATGATCTGATATCATGTTAAGAGAGATATTCCTTGGTTTCATGAAGGTGCATATACTATATCATACCAGTAAAGATCCTGTTTACGGCGTGTGGATAATGAAAGAACTTGAAAGACACGGATATACTGTGAGTCCTGGGACTATATATCCTACATTGAATTTTATGGAGAAAGAAGGACTGCTATCGTCATATAAAATAGTTGTCAGTGGAAAAATGAGAAGATATTATAAAATTACTGAAAAAGGTAAGAATATGCTTGAAGAGGCAAGAGAAAAAATAAAAGAGCTTTCAGGGGAGGTATTATGAGTATCAAAGATAGTTTCATGAAAGGGATAACGCTTAACGTCATTATTCTTGGATTTGTCTCCCTTTTCACAGACCTTTCCAGTCAGATGGTTTTTCCTCTGATCCCTCTTTTCCTGGCAAACGTTCTCGGTGCCGGTGGTGTGGTAGTAGGATTGGTCGAAGGTGCTGCGGAGACGACCGCCAGCCTTCTAAAAGTTTTCTCAGGGTACTGGTCCGATAAGATCGAAAAAAGAAAGCCTTTTGTACTTATAGGATACGGGATCTCCAGTTTAACGAAACCACTGTTTGCATTCTCGTATATATGGCAGAGTGTTCTGGGGATTAGGATAGCTGAAAGGGTGGGGAAAGGTATCAGAACAGCCCCGAGAGATGTGATCGTCGCACAGTCCTGCGATGCAGACGTCAGGGGAAAAGCGTACGGCATTCATAGATTCATGGACGGCATAGGCTCAATTTTTGGAGCTGTCCTGGCTTTTCTGCTCCTTCCTTTATTCGGATTCAGAAAAGTTTTCTTGTTAGCTTTTATACCCTCAATAATAGCAGTATTATTTATATTATTTGTAAAGGAAGAAAAACGTAAGCGTTCTACGAAGTCTAAATCCCTTAAAGTAAGTTTCAAATCTCTTACGCCACAGTTGAAATATTTTATTTGTGTTGCCACTATATTTGCGCTGGGAAACTTTGGGTATGCTTTTTTGTTGCTCCGTGCAATTAATTTGGGGTTAGACTCTCAGACAGCAATTCTTTTATATATAATTTATTATATATCCTACTCCATTTTTATAATCCCTGCAGGAATGTTCTCTGACAAGATAGGGAGAAAGCGTGTAATTCTTGTAGGGTATGGATTATTTGGATTGACATCTCTCGGCCTTATTTTTGTGTCGAATCTATCTCAGATTATATCATTGTTTATCTCTTACGGAATATTTTATGCTATGATCGATGGTGTTCAGAGAGCTTTTGTAGTCGATCTTTCTCCTTCGTCATTAAAGGGAACAGCATTGGGAACGTTTCATACGTCTACGGGTCTGGCTGCATTGCCTGGCGGATTGATTGCCGGCTTGCTGTGGGACAAGATCAGCCCGGAGACAACATTTATCTTCGGCTTTGTTTTATCCATCACAGCCATAACGTTATTTTTAAATCTCAAAGAATGAAGTAATTCAAAAATGGCTGAAGAAAACTGAAATGAAACATATTTAAATCCAGAGAAAAGATATGGTAATATGAAAAATACAGAGATACTTCTAAAATTTGCAAGAGAACTAAAAGATTTGGTGGATGATTTTTCTGAAGAGATGGAGATTCTGGCAAATAAAGACATAATGAAGCAAATACAGGAGAATGAAGAAGAAAGGAAAAAGGGAAACATAAAAACATTTGAGGATATTGACGACCTGAAGAAGGAACTGGAGCTATGAAATATAAACTTCAATTATCAAATAAAACGCTCAAACATTTAAAAAAATTAGATAAATATCAAAAAATAGAGATTATAAAAGTTTTTCAGCGTATCGTTGACAACCCATATATGTTCAAACCTCTGCGCTATGAATTGAGGGGGTACTATAGGGCAAGAATTGGAAGATATAGGCTAATCTTCAAGATTGATAAGGACATTGTATTTATTGTGGGCATTGAGCATAGAAAGAAAGCATATTAACTAAACACTTTGTATCTTTACTTATTCATTTCATGAAAATCTGGAAAACCAACTTTTATAAATTCTGATGGATATTTATCTTCATGGAGATTGTAGAAATAACAGAGATCGTAGAAGAATGTGAAGATGTAAAAACCTTTTTTGTAGATAAAAGATTCGATGCGAAGCCGGGACAGTTTGCAATGCTCTGGATTCTAGGTGTTAATGAAAAACCCATGTCCTTTTCTTACAAAAATGGATTCACAGTAAAAAAAGTTGGAGAATTTACGAAAAAGATGCATGAGCTTTGTGAAGGCGACAAAATAGGGATAAGAGGCCCGTATGGAAGCTCTTTTTCTCTTAAAAATGGAAAAATAGAAATAATAGGAGGCGGGACGGGATTATCTCCTCTAAGATTTTTGGCTGAAAGTATAAAAAGAGAAGTAAAGATTTTGCTAGGTTTCAAAAATAAAAAAGAAGTATTTTTTGAACAGGAGTTTAAAAAATATGGTGAAGTCTTGGTATCAACGGACGATGGGAGTCATGGGAAAAAAGGTTTCATTACGGAGCATATAGATACGAGTTTTGATTATTATTATGTATGCGGTCCAGAGATGATGATGAAGAAATGTTCAGAGATTTTAAAATCGAAAGAAGTGGAGTATTCCCTGGAGAGATACATGAAATGTGGTGTAGGGCTTTGCGGCAGCTGTGAGGTGGGGGGATATTTAGTATGCAAAGACGGACCTGTTTTTAAAGACGTCCCTGTGGGCTTTGGCGAGTACAAAAGAGACAAAACTGGGAGGAGGATAAAGTTTTGATCCCTGAAAAAATAATGAATTTCTGGAGTTTTCTATTATTGCTTCTTTTTTTTATCTTAATTATTCAAGGAGCGAAATACCTTTTTTTAAAAATTAAAGTGAAAAGAGAGAAGGAAGAGATGAAAGATAGATTGCAAAACGATAGAGCATATAACATTTTTCAAAAAAAACCTCAACTAAAATTCGATATTTTTTATGAAGGCAATATGATACTGAGAATAGAGAACAGGGAATCTTTTCCTATAGATAATATCGCTCTGAATATTACTCTTCCTAACGAAAAAACGTCGCTTATGATAAACGCACCTCCTGGAAATACCGAGATACCTTTGAATATAGATATTCCCTCAGGAGAGTTTGAACTGAATGCAGATTTTACCTATACGTACAAGTTCCAGAAGTATTCTGACAGAATAACGAGATATATCTCTATAAACATTCCTAAAATGGAGATTTTTCATAGGAAATCAATAAAAGAGATAAAAAAGGAATACAGA
>DAOVEQ010000200.1 GCA_030668905.1 Thermococci archaeon | reverse complement strand
GAAGGCGCAAAAACTCAGAAATTTGTTCAGAAGATAGATGCAGATAAACCAAAAATAGAGATGGCGAGAACCGTAGAAAAGATGATAATTAAACAAAACAAGTATTATGTGGATTCTGGATACTCTTTCATAATCAGCATTTTAGCGACTAACACCGGTACAGCAGATGCTGTGGATACGATCTTGGAAGAAAAACTTCCGGAAGGTTTTGAGTTGATAAACGGGACAAACAAATGGGAAGGTGATCTCAAGATTGGCGAATCAAAAACGATAACTTATACAGCTATTGGAAATGTAGGCGGTGTTTATTCACTGACTCCTAGAGCCATCTATAAGGATAAATGGGGAGTTTCTTACTCTACAGATGGTAAAACAATGACTTTTACTCTTAGAGGATTAACAATCACAAAAAGTGTGAGTAAAAACAAAATTAGCGAAGGAGATGTAGTAGAAGTAAATATAAGTATAAAAAATTATGGAGATTCTGAGACAAGAGATATAGTTATCGAGGATTCAATACCTGAAGGATTTGAGCTTGCGGAAGGAGAAACAACGATGCAAAAAGACCTTCTCGGAGGAAACGAAACAATGAGTCTCAGGTACAAAATAAAAGCGATCTCTGTAGGTGAGTATGTATTGGAAAAAGCGAAAGTGATCTGGAAAAATTCATATGGTGAATCAAGACAGCTTGAATCTAAAGAATATATCATAAGCGTTCAAAAAGCTGCACCCCCGCCAACAACCGTTCCTCCTACCACCATTCCGCCTGAAACACCTGTTTATGAAAAATATATTTCCACAATTCTTTTGATCCTGGTAGCTGTTCTCCTGTTGATAATAGCCGTCATAGGGATAAGGACGTATTCAAAGAGGAAATTTAAGATCGAAGAAGAAGGCGAGGAAGAAGAATTTTTTGAAGGTTTAGAGGTACCTGAGGGAGAAATACTTCCGGAAGAAAAAACACCGGAGGAGATGTTTAGCGAGATCGCTTTACCAGAGTTCGAAGAGGAAGAGAAGAAAGAAGAGGAGTATAGAAATGCTCCAGGATCTATAAAAAAGATACTTGAGTGGCAGGAAAAAGAAGAAAAGAGAAAAAAGAAAGAAGGAAAGAAAGGGGGAGATAAAAAAGAGAAAGAAAAGTGGTTTGATCTCGATTATGACATAACAGAAGACATGACGCCCAAGGAAGTATTGAAAGGTAAGAAAAAGAAAAAGGAAGAGTAAATGAAGATTATTCATGAAGATATTAAAAAAAATTTTATAAAGTTAAAAGCAGAGTCTATAGATGATCTCTGGCACTTGAAACATATAATAAGAGAAGGTGATCTCCTCGAAGGCAAGACCTTTCGACGTGAGGAACAGAAAACAGATAAGATCAGAACTGAGAGGTCCGAAAAAAAACCTGTATGTTTAAAGATCCGAGCTGAAAAAATAGAGTTTCATAAAGATGCGAATAGACTGAGAGCAACTGGGGTGATAGAAGAAGGAGAGGATATGGGGAGTTACCATACTTTTAATATAGAGGAAGGCAGTGTCATAGGAGTAACGAAGAAATGGAAAACCTATGATTTAGAAAGAATAGAAGAAGCTGTAAAGAACACGAATGCACCCAAGATTCTTATTCTTACCATGGACATGGGTGAGTCTGTGTTTGGTCTTGTAAGAGGATATGGGATAGATTTTTTAGCAAGCTTAAATGAGAACATCCCTGGAAAATACTACTC
>DAOVEQ010000088.1 GCA_030668905.1 Thermococci archaeon | reverse complement strand
CTTTACAATATACAGGTCTTCCTTCCTTGGGCTCAAATGGGACTTCACATTCTTTACCGCAGTCAGCACATACGGCCTTGTACATTTTTCTTTCGCCAAATTTTCTATCTTCCATATTTTCACCTTATTTTATTGTGCTCGAGAATTTGTAGAAAACAACTCTCAAACATTTAGGCTATTATATCACCCTTTATAAATCTTTTCCTTACAAAATGAAGACTTTTTATAGAATTTAGGGTAAGATTATCTTTGATTTACTCTCAGAGTATACTGTTAAGAAACTGAAGAAACGAAGTATTACGGATCTTTTGCCTCTTAGAAAGAAGCTATTCCTCTATGACTTAATATAAGTATATTTTTTTTATAAATATTTTAAGCACCACATAAATAAACAATTATTCTATCTTTTTATTTAATGGAAGATAGCCCTCCAAAAAATTGCTTGAGAATATAATTATCTATCTAAAATAGAAAAAGTTTATATGTTGAGTCATAATAAAAAAATCAAATCAAAATGTCAAAAAATAATCGGAAACTTTAAATATAAAGAGTTCCAAGGTTCTATGGGCGATTAGAAAAGGGTATTAGCTAAAAAGCCTCAGTAGATGAGATAGCAAGAAAGGCAAGTGCTGAGAGAGTGAAGGTGCAGTAATAGTAATGACTGAATACTTAGAAGATTTTGGTGTTAAGATAGCCAAAGAAGCAACAGCTCTTGCTAAACGTGCTGGAAGAAAAACAATAAGAGTAGAAGATATCACGCTGGCTCTTGAAAGAATTTAACTCTTTTTTTTCTTTTTACGTTTTTACCACAATCTCTTTTAAATTTAGATCGCAGAGAGAGTTATATATTCTTTAATTTTATTGAGATCTTCTCGTACGAAAAAACTCTATAAATGCCGAGACGTAAACAATGAGATAAAAGAATGCGAGAAAGTACATAAAAACTGGGAATATTATGGATTCATAGATACAATTTCCTTTTTCTATTTTATTTGCAAAGATCATTGTCGATGATTCAAAAATGAAAAAAAACAGTAGAGGAATAAAGTTCCACGATAAAAAAGAGAATAAAAGAATAAGTATGTCTAAAACAGCCAGATAGTAGTATGATGATAACTTTTTCATACTACTATATGTTTCTATATTTCCAATTGCCCAGTGCTTCCTCTGTTCATAGAGAGTTTTCAAAGTTCTCGGCATCACCGTATAAGCTATAGCATCTGGCTCATACGTTATCTTAAACTTTTTTCTTATATTTTCAGAAAAAGCAAGATCCTCTACTTTTGACTTCCGAAACTTTTCGCTTTCAAAAATACTTCTTTTAAAAGCAGCAAACGGTCCGGGCACAAAACTGATCTTGTTTTTAAACAGTGCTATCCTCTTGAACATGGCTATCCTGAGATGTTCGACAGCCTGTATTTTTGATATAAGGATGTCTTCTTTATAAACTTGAATATTGCCAGCAACAGCATCAAAATTTTCAAGATTCGACAGTAATTCCTTTAGCGATTCTTTATTTGTAAAAGTGTCTGAGTCTAGAATTACAATATCTCCAGAAGAATGTTCTATCCCGTAATTGAGTGCATTATACTTTCCTTCATGCTTTAGGTAATAAACCTTAACTTTTTTCCCCCACTTTTTTAGAATCTCTCTATTGTCGCTTCCATCATCTACTACTATAATATTATCAGGATATACATTTTTTAAACACATATCCAGCTCTTTTTTATTATAATGGGGTATAATTATTGTATATTCTTCGCCATAGTCTTTTTTCGGCCCTTTCTTTTTCAGTGAAAACAGATATAAGATAAAGTAGTATGTGTCTCTGAAGACTACCAATCCTATGAGAATCAAAAGCATATCAAAAAGCATGATTAAAATTGTTTTTTCTATATTAAAGTTTTTGCAGGTCGGAGGGCCACCATGATAGTCGCATATCTGACAATGGGAACTTCATGTAGCCCTCCGTTAATCCCTTTTCGGTCTCAAGTATTTAAATTTTGTGATTATATAATGACAGTGAAGAAACCGAAAAATTAATAAATGTATTTACAAAGTTTATCTGTCCCGACGTGGCCTAGTCTGGTAGGGCAGTGGACTGTAGATCCACGGATCGCTGGTTCAAATCCGGCCGTCGGGATTTTTAATAGCAAGATTTTTAAACTTGTTCTTTATATTATTTTCATGGTAGACCCTCATAAACATTGTTTGGTATGTGGAAAAGCGATCCCAACGGATAAGAACTTCTGCTCAGAGAAATGTGAAGGATATTATGAACAGAAGGTGAAAAAACAGAAAAGATACTTTTACGTACTTATGGCGTTTCCAATAATTCTAGTACTGTTGCTTCTACTTCTTAGTGGGACGCAGTAATAGACACATGTACGAAGAAGAAAGAGATGTACACTTTTCATCGTTTTAGTTTTGCTGTTCACTTTTATTTTTGAAGTTTATTTTCCACAGGTTTTCCATGAGCTGGCAAAGCAACGTCATCTGGATAATAAAAAATTAAAGAGATTCAAAGGTACCAGTCTCCTTGTTCTTTCTTACGTTGTTCCATAAGAAATATTTCCCGTCCATAGCAATATATACTCCTTTAGGAAGTACTTGGGCAAATGCTAACGCACTTCCAAGATTAAACAATCCATCAGAGCTACCAAATTTGTAAGGGATCATGGCTCCTGTGAACACGATTGTTTTATCTTTAATATTCTTGGCCAAAACAGTAGCTGTTTTTACCATCGTATCTGTACCGTGCATAACAATAATCCTATTTTCCTCAGTATTTTTGCAATTTTGTAAAATTATATCTCTATCGGCATCGGTCATATCAAGACTGTCGATCATCATAAGGGTTCGAATGTGAACTTCAACTTTACTTCTCCCCAATTTCAGCATCTCAGGTAAGTGAGTATCTTTGAAGAACAATTCCCCAGTTAATTCATTGTACTCTTTATCAAATGTGCCCCCAGTGACAAATATTCTTATTGGCTCACTATCTTTCATTTTTTCACCTTCATTATTTTTGATATCTTTATTAGTCACAGTATTAATATTCTTAAAGTTGCCTATTCTTTTAGATAATAATGTTTCTTGTCGTGGGGGGATTGCTTCACAAACAGATCTCCATTAAATTTATAAATGTAGAGGGTATATTATTATATGTGAGAAAAATGAAAAAATATAAGTTGGGGCTTGTCATAATTGTATTTTTAGTTTTAGCAGGGATTAAAAGTACTGTTAGGTGTACTGTTATTACGGTACCAGATGATTATCCAACTATAAGAGAAGCTATCTTAAGCGCTTATACAGGAGACACGATAAGAATTAAAGCAGGAGAATATACAGAGAACGTTACCATAGATAAAAGGCTGACGCTGGAAGGGCAGGATACCATTTTAAATGGGAAGATAATCATAAATGCTAAAAATGTAAAAATTTCCAAAATAACAATTCAAAATTCTGTTGAAGGTGTTAAAATTTCCTCCTCAGGAAGTGCAACACTTTATTCTCTAAACATTGAGAACTGTACATACGGTATAATGATAGAGGGAAGTGGAAGGGCTGATATTCGTAGTGGTACCTTTAGAGGATGTGAATACGGGATATATGGTGAAAAAACTACAGGTGTTATAGTGGATAGCTCAACATTTTCTGATAATACAAATGCTCTACATTTTTCAAGTGTCTCAGGATCTTCAATATCAAATTCGAGAATCGAAGATAGTACAACGGGTATCTATCTTTCTTTATCGAATTCTGTATCGATCTCAAAAAACATTGTTACGGATTGCGAAACAGGAATAGATATGCAAAACTCGGATGGAAATATCAAAGACAACTTTCTAAAAAACGATACGAACATAAATTTAAACAACGTAAGGAACTCTGAAATTAGTGGAAATGAGATACAGGGGGGTACTACTGGCATGCTTCTAAAATATTCTCCCGGAAACGAAATAAGCTCAAACAGAATCAAAAATGCAAGTTCCGATGGTATCAGGATAATGTACCAATCCCAGGACTGTAAATTTTATAATAATATAATTTATGGAAATACATACGGAATTGCGGTACTTGCAGGATGCGATGGCACAAAGATAGTAAATAACACATTATATTCAAATTCGGATAAGAGTATATGGGTGCATGATTCCCAGGAGATATTAATTCAAAACAATATAATAGCTAAGGGAAAATATGGAGTTTATTCTCAGGAATCTTCATTAGAAATAAATTACAATGATTTTTGGAAGAACACAAAAGCGAATATATTTGGAACTGACGTGGGTATAGGTATGTATAATATCTTCCAAGATCCGATATTTTTGAATGCAGAAGCGGAAAACTTTAAACTGAATATAAACTCTCCTTGCGTAGATTTTGGAAAACTTCAGGATTCTCCCGGTACAGATTTTGAAGGTAAAAAAAGACCGCATGGCAAAGGAGTAGACTTGGGAGCTTATGAGATAGCAACAGTGCAGATAACTCTAGTTGCAAATACGATAGACTATGACCTTGCAGACGAGTTTATAGATTTTTTAGATATGAATAACGCTATTATAACTACAATTTCTGCAGCAGATTTTCCCGAACATCAGGAAGATAAAATAATACTCGTTCTTGGAGGTCCAGATGCTTATGATGGCATAGGATATATTGTACAAGACATTCTGGATGGAAATGAGATAGAGTGGATCAGAAAAGAAGGGAATTTTACCATGTTTATAAAAACTAATACATGGAGAGATGGTCAGTTAATACTAGTACTTGCCGGAAGTGACAGAGATCTAACAAAAGCTGCCTGCACGCAAAACAAAGAAGAAGCGTTCACACAGATGGAAGAATGGCTTTGAAGGGCCCGTAGTCTAGTGGACAAGGCGCGAGGCTTCGGACCTCGTTTTCGCGGGTTCGAAACCCGCCGGGCTCACTCACCCCTTTCGTCAACAGATAGATGTAGGGCCTAAAGGTCTACATCCACGTGATAGCGAAAATCGTTCTGGAAAAGAAAAACAAGATTATTTAAAAGATAGGAAAGTATAGAAAAAAACTTGATTATCTCTTCTAAAAATTATTCTTAAAGGAAGAGGGTTGAGGGAGAAACGTAGTTTCTCCTCATTTAGGGAACTTTATGGTGATACCACTACTTCCTATTATCGTGTTTCCAAAGCTTTCAACGATCATTTTTACAAGAGTAAGATCTATATCCATCTCTATTCCATTAAAAATCAGATATGTATTATCAGAATCCTCATAAGAA
>DAOVEQ010000205.1 GCA_030668905.1 Thermococci archaeon | reverse complement strand
ACCTCCACGTTGACAGCTTTTCCCTCTCCAGAGTCGGTATCATAAATAGAAGCAGCTTTTGCCACGTCTCCCTCTTCTGCAATCATAAGTATCTTCTGATCATCTGCAATGTCTTTGAGTCCTCTCCAGACGCCAAAGGCTGTAAAAACAACTAGTAGCACAAGAATAAGTAGAACCATACCTATCGTCTTCTTCAGTGTCCAGAATTTTTTCTTTTCTTTTTTTTCACCTTCTTCTTCCATAAAATCACCTAACAAGTATCTTCTTTTTATATTTATATATCTTTCCTGACACTCTTATTTTATGTTCACCATCATTACATAAACTTTTCTAACTCTCGCTCCATCACTCTCTATCAGAAATACACTCTGCCACATTCCCAAAGCAAGTCTTCCGTCAACTACCGGGATCGTTAAACTATTATTAAAAAGAGATCTGAGATGAGAATGTGCATTGTTATCTACTCTGTTATGCTCATAACTTCCCTTGGGAGCTAAATTTGAGTAAAAGTTTAGAATATCTTCTCTCAAGCCTCTTTCATCTTCGTTAATCAGCAGAGAACATGTCGTGTGCGGTGTAAATATTACAGCTACTCCCTCTCCTTTTACAAATCTTTCTATTTCTCCTGTTATATTGATCAGATCGAATTCTTTCCTTGTATCAACAGTGAACTGCTCCATGATCTGATCATGAACACAGATTATATATATGTATTCCGGGGACCGATTGCTTCAGAATCTATGGGAAAATCTTTTAACTTCTTACCTGAAAATAGTACTATGGATGAAATTATTATTATAGATATTAAAGCAAGGGAAATTCTCGATTCAAGAGGGAATCCTACAATAGGATGTGACGTGAAAACAAATTCGGGGTTTGGAACAGCGCTGGTACCTTCTGGGGCATCCGTTGGAGAAAAAGAAGCTATTGAACTAAGAGACGGAGGAAAAAGATATCATGGAAGGGGTGTGGAAAAGGCTGTAAGAAATGTAAACGAAAAAATTGCCCCACTGCTCATCTGCAAGAACGTGCTCGATCAGAAAAGAATTGATTCTCTAATGCTTGAAACCGACAACACAAAAAATAAGTCAAATCTCGGTGCAAATGCAATATTGAGCGTATCCTTAGCATGTGCAAGAGCTGCTGCAAATTCTCTTGGAGTTCCTTTATATAAATATCTAAATCCTGATAGTTCTATCCTTCCTATACCATTGATGAATATAATCAATGGAGGCGCCCATGCTGGTAACTCCTTAGAGTTTCAGGAATTTATGATAATGCCACTAAACGTTGAAAAATTTAAAGACGCCCTCAGAATTGGAAGCGAGATATATCACGAGCTGAAAACGGTATTGAAGGATAAATATGGAAAAAATGCGATAAATATAGGAGATGAAGGCGGATTTGCACCCCCCATGAAAAACATAGAAGATCCCTTTGAGGCGATATTAAAAGCTGTAGAAAACCTGGGATACGAGAAAAATATAAAATTTGCTATTGACTCTGCTCCTTCTTACTTTTATGATAAAAAAACAGAAAAATATACGATTGGAGGAAAAAAATATAGAAATATGGAGCTTCTTGAATTATACAAAGAGCTAATCTCCAAGTATGATAT
>DAOVEQ010000013.1 GCA_030668905.1 Thermococci archaeon | reverse complement strand
AATTAATAGAGCGTACAAAAAAGAAGTTGCAAAGAATCCTAAACTTCCTTCATAAGTTTTATTCTTGTCTATCCAGTGCTTATGCTTCCCAAGATTTTTACCTATTATCGTAGAAAATCCATCCCCTAACGCCATGATACCGATACATATAGCTGAAATGTAAACAGGAAAGAGAAAAACGCAGAGCTCTATCGCTACAATGTATATTAATGGACCGACAAGAATACCGTATCTATAATCTTCTTCTCTCGCCATGAACTCAAATCCTTTCTTCCAGAGACCGTTTGGTCTCCAGAAAAAAATCACAAGAATTGCCATGATCGGTGGAATACACAGTGCCTGGTTTTTTGTTAAAAACAATGGATAAATAGACCAGAATCCCATGAAGATATGAACAAACTGCCTTTTGTACTCCTCTCTGGTCATCATGATAAAAATCTTTGAAATTATATTTAAATGTTTTTACTGTGGGTTCTTATACAATAAATCGATCTTATCTAAAGTACTTTATGAAAATCGAGGCTTATAAATACTTAATACTCTCCATAACATTTTTACTACTAGAAAAAGCCTCCGGTGTTTAATTCCGATCACTTTCAGCAAATCTCTGAATGCTATGAGAAGTAAAAAAACAAATGGTAAAGTTTAATATCCCCTTTATTACTTCTATGGTGAAAGGATAATAAAGAATTTTCAATTCCCTCTATATTTTCGCATTCCTTATAGCTTAGCTCTACTAGCTTAGATTTTATCTTTTGAGTTATGTTTTGGAAATTTCCGTTTTGGATGTAGCCTATCATCCCCCCATGATCTTCGTTTTGTGAATATATTTCATATAGAAATCTACCAATTCCTATTTCTTTATTAAAATATTTTGATATTGACCAATTATTGTTTTCTTCATAGATTCTCTTTGCTTCTATTTCCATCCATATTATACTGCCCACTATGAATTTAATATCTGGCTCATATATTCCATTAACATTTTGTTCTTTGGGTCCCATTACTATATAAATGCTTCTTCTTCGGTATATCTCTGAAATAGAAGTTTTATTTTTTAGACATCTCACTAATTTATCCGTTATGACAGGTTCTTTATCTATTACTATCTTTTTATCAAATTTTACAATATTATAAGCTTCAATCAAAGGTTTTAATATTAATTCAAAAATTAATTGTTCTTTATTTTCGAAGTTATAATGTAGTAAAGGAAACACTTATAGTCCCCCCATTTTCCAAAAAAATAAAGCTATTTCCTCATTTGCATCTTTAATGGCCATAAACTTAGTCCAATCTTTTGGTTTATTACTTTTATAAACATACAATTCATCGTTATCATAAAATTTTATTTTTTCTTCTTTGAAAATATTTTTTATGTCATACCCTATTTCTTGTTTTTCTATTATATGGACAAATCCTTCTAACTTTTTATTATATAACAGTAGGTTTTTATTTTTGGAAATTGTAAACTTTGTCATTGTTCCAAAGAATTTTGA
Organism: Thermococci archaeon; assembly: GCA_030668905.1. GTDB lineage: Archaea > Methanobacteriota_B > Thermococci > Methanofastidiosales > B48-G16 > B48-G16. Next base: position 9,822 of record DAOVEQ010000013.1, on the reverse strand, counting down.
AGTACCCCATTCAGCATTTAGAAAAAATTCTTCTTTGATGAATGGTTTGAAGGTATCAATGAACTCTATGCAGTATTCTTGCATATCTACCTCTTTGATAAGAACTCTCCTTTTTTCTTTTTCCATTTTATGATAGTGCTCTATTTGTTGTATGACATAATAGTCTAGATCATATAATTCAAAAACTAATTTATCTAAGTGATCTTGTAATTTTTTGTAGGTAGAACTATTGCAAGACTCTAAAGATTTCAACGATTCAACAGTTCTATTTATTTTTTCAATAGTTTCCTTTTTACTTCTAAGGTTAGGGGTTGGAAATCGTTTTAAATGTTCCAGATTTACCTTGGAATAGTTTCCTTCCTCTCTTAAAAGATATTTTATTCCGAGATAAAACTTAGCTAGTTTAGAATTTAATATCGACTCCAAAAGTGATAGATACTCTTTGGGATAATTATATTTTAATTTGAAAATAAAGAAATTTCCATCGTATAGTGTGTCCTTGGAGTCTATAAATGTTTTTATAGGCCAACTTCTAGTAGTTACCAGTTTTTTTCCTATAAATAGATCAATAGTTCTTGGCCTGTCTAAATGTGATCCATACTCAAGGTACTCCTTTGCTTCTTTTCCGAAATAAGGAAAAATATTTTTTAAAGAATCGATTATAGGATAATAATCTTCATTGATTTTGGAAAAGGCTTTATATCTTTTATAAAATTCCTTTCTCGTAAGTCCAGAGCCCATCCAGTATTTCATGAGCCCCACCTCAAATTTAGAAGCAAAATCATTGAGGTAATGAACACTATTTTCATCAAGAAATTCTATTAAATCAAGATACGTATCATAACCAAGTGCATAGGCATGCCATAGACTATCATTATATACCAATTTCGAGGCTAAAATTTCAGATCTGTTGTTTTCACTTATAGTCCCTGTCAATTCTGAGAAATAGGATAAATCGGGTGAAAAAAATTCTATACTGTTCGAAGTTTTATCTTTAATTGGATTAGTAAAAAACACAATACATGCTGGTTCACTTTCCATTCTGAAAGTTATGTTTTTAATTTTGGACAAATTTACAAAGGATTTTAAGCAATATTTCTCTTTTATAAAACTTTTTCTAAACTTTTTAGAATACAAATTGGAGAAATTTGATAAATTTACGACCATTCCACAAACTGTTTCTTCATTCATCCACTCTTTTGATTGCAATACAAAGCATTGTGAACTTTGATATGCTGAAACTTCTGGCCATTTGTCCTTAATTTTTTTCTTTTCTTTCTCTGTAAATTTATACCCCCAAGGGGGATTACCTACTATTATATCGAAATTTTCTCCAGAAAATAGATTATCGAATAATGAATTACCCTCTACTAAATTTTTATTCTTTTTTAACCCTGGAAACATGAAATGTTCCTTATTTTTTTCAAAAAGTCTTTTATTAATAATTTCAGATTCCTCATTTTCAATAATCTTCAAATAGAGACTTAAAGCGGCTATTCTTAAAGCATCATTAGTTTTGTCTATCCCATATAGACAGTTTTTCACAATATTGGCTTTTTCTTCCAATGACAATTTCTTTCCTTTCCGTTTTTCCTTCCTCTTAATAATTTTTTCTAGAAATTTGACAAGAAAAACTCCTGATCCACACGCAGGATCTAAAATTCTAATTTTTCCCTCTTCGATTTTGTTAGTAATCGATTTGTCTTTCATTATCTTGTTGATCATATATTCAACAACATTTTCTGGTGTAAAAACAATGCCTTCACTATTTTTTTTCTTTTTAGACAAAAATTTCTCATATATATTGCTTATTAAAATAGTGGGAATGTTTTTAAAGCTATAAGGAACTAAAGTTCTCTGTAAACTTGAAAGAGTATACAAATCACCAAATATGTAATCTAATTCTTTAAGTATCTCGGCGTTAATATCTCTAGGTATATCCTCTTTTTTGAATACATCTCCATTAAGGTTATCATTATAGGAATCAAACAATTTCAATAATCCATCTATCTCTCCTTGTCTTAAAACTTTTTTTAGTGTATCTCTCCCAGCTCTATCTTCTAAAAATCTGATGAATAAACATCTATCTATAATTTTTTGGGCTATCTCTTCCTTATCCCCTCTACCTCTTAATAATCCAATTATCCTATCTTTACATGATTCTAAATTATCTATTAAATCTTTATCTACTGTTATTCTTTTTCTATCTTTGAGGAATCTTTGTATCTCTTTAATACACTCTCCCGTATCAATACTTTCTTTCTTAAAAAGATCAAAATATTTTCTTGCTTTTGGTGTATTTTCTCCATACGTGAATGAGTCTATTGTTGCATTTTCTATTGGATTTTCTGGATCTGGTCTTGTTTTAGAATCACAAATATGGATTTCTTCTTTTTCAAAAATGGCAAGAAAGAATTCAGTTTTATTTTCACACCAAATCTCATCATGCATTTCAAAAAACTTATCTTCATCTTTATTCAAAAAGATGAAATCTATAGTTCCTAAATCATACTTATACCTAAATTTATTTTCTTTTATTTTGTTAATATCGTTTCTTGTAAAATTCCACCCTCTTAATATTTGCATTTGATTACTCATTTCTCATCACTTTCGTTATGAAAATTATTTGAATCACAATATTTATTTTTCATTACTCTTACCCTCCTTTTCTTTTTTTAAGCCTATTCTTACTAGCCTTTCGTAAGCTTCATAGTACTTCATATTATGTTTGGCAGCATAAATTTTAACTTTTTGGTGTAAATCTGTATCTTTGATCTCTATCCTTATGGAGCTTTTGGACATTTGATCACCTTGATCATGTATGTATATTATGTACTTAAATACCTTTTGATCATGTTGATCATGAATGTTTTTTTACTCTAACCCCTCACCTTTGCGTAATCCTAAGTATATGAGTTGTATATTACCGAAACCTAATATTTTCCAATTTATGCCCCCTAACCATATATCTTTTTCAGATCAACTTTCTTCTCCTCTATTTTGGAATTTTTAAGGTTCAGTATAACTATTAAAAGAAGTATTATAGCTAAAAATATGTCGACTTCGTATCCGAAGAGATCCATTATAATACCGGACAAAAAACTTCCTGCAAGGAGACCAAAGGAGTAGAAAAAATTAAAGGCGCCAAAAGCTCCACCTTCTCTATCTTTTTCGGCTGTTTTTGACATGTAAGAGAAAGAGGGTATGAGGATATAAGACCACGTAATACCGAGAACAGCGTAGATGAGTATTATCCCAACAGCGATCTCTTTATAAATTATCAAAATAGCCATTAAAAGAGACAGAACTACTCTACTCAATATTCCATACTTTAGAGTCTTTAAAGTTCCTTTTTTGTAAATCTCTCTTCCTGTCCTCTGGTACATTAAAGCGGATGTTGAAGCCTTCATAAAAGTGGCGAAAAAACAGAGACTCGATCCAACGCCGAGTATTTTTAAATATGGGACTATTGGGGTCATTATCAAGCTAGATGCCATTAAAAGTAGAAATACAGAGATTAAAAAAGAGTTGATCTTCTTATTTTCTGTTAATCTTATAGCTGGCAGGTGTATAAGATAGTTTGGGATGTATCTTGTTCTTTCTACTATTTGAGTAAGACGTAATTTGAATGTTCTCCTATTTATATGTATAGGTCTCTGTTTTAAGTATTTAAAACCTAAAATCAGTGATACCACAGATATAACACTGTTTATCAGAAATAAGTTTTGGATTGAAACAAAAAATAAAGCTATTGCTCCAATTCCCAGTCCTATTACCCATGCCCATCCCCCGATTTTGTTGAATCTGCCTATTGCTTCATCCCAGTGAAATTTGTTCGTACTGCGGAGAATATAAACTGTTGTTACGGGTATTTCAGCTGCGATAAGTACTGCAAAGAATGTCTGAATTAATATAACCTCATAAAGATTAGAAGCTATCGATAATAAAAGATATGATAAAAATGTTCCCATAAATCCGATCAGGATACATGTTTTTCTCTTCTTAAATTTATCTGAAATTTTCCCCCAGAAAACTGTTCCAAACATTGAAACTGCTGTGTAAAGCCCTAAAACTATACCTACTTCTTTGGCTTTCCCTCCAAGCTCTACAATCAGCAAGGGAAGAAGTACGGACGTACATCCCTGGGCTATTTTAAATGGTACAAAAATATAAAAGAATTTTTGAGATTTCATCAGATCACAAGAATCTTTCTTCTTTTTTCCTTTCAAAGACTGTAAGTTCCCACGATTCACCTTTTATAAGTTTCAACTCTGTTTCGCATTCGTCACACTGGATAATCTTACCCTGCCTCAGATGATGCACTTCCACTGCATGCTTGCATACGGGACATTGAAATTTCATTGGATCACCTCAGGTGTTTTGATCGTTCTATTTATAAAGCTTACTATTGAAAGGTTTTTCATCAGATCACTCATACCCCTTATCTATGACTCCTATTATCTCATCTGCAGTTTTTTCTCCGATTCCTTTTACTTTCATCAAATCTTCTTTTGATGCTGTGAAAACATTTTTCACACTTTTAAAATGTTTCAGAAGTCTTTCAGCCAATGTAGCTGAGACATGAGGCAATCCCTCTATTATGTACCTTTGGTTTTCTTTTATGTCCATGATCTTTTTACTTCCCCTTATAGGGATATCTTTTCTCTCTTTCTGTTGTTCCCTTTTTGCTATATCTAATAAAATGAGCATCGTTTCATACGGATCTTTTGTAAAGATGACATGAACATTAAAATCTAAGATTATAGAAATTATAGCATTCAAAATAGCATTTGCAGAAATTTCATGCTGTGAATAGAGGTCTTCTCCTTCTATGATGAGAATAGGGATCTCATAATTCTCAGAGATATTTTTGATCTGCTGAAATAGCTTTCTGTCCATTAAACTCCTCAAAAAATCTTCACAGCTTTTCCTTTCCACACATACTTTCTCAGAAAGAATATAATCGCCTACTGGAAGATTTTTCTGCTCTACGAGGCAATGAGAAGACAAATATTTTACTACTGGACTCTTTTCTCTGTAATCTACTATTATTTTAACAAAATCTTCAATTTTTGTCTGTTTTTCTATGTATTCTTTTTTCTTCAATTGATTTTTCATCTGCAAAAGAATTTTATGCATCTTCTTTTCCTTCGCCCTGGAAACCCAGAAATACGCTTCATCTCTCGTCTTTCCGGTAAACAATACGATTACTTTTCCTGCTTTTCTTCTTCCTGTTCTTCCTCTCCTCTGAATAGTCCTTATCTCTGAAGGCACAGGCTCGAAAAATAGCACTAAATCAACGCTAGGTATATCCAATCCTTCTTCCGCTATTGATGTCGCCACAAGAATGTTGTATTCTTGATTCCTGAATTTTTCCAATATCTCTTTTTGGTTTTTCTGTGTCAATCCTTTGTCTCCAAGTTTGGAACTCTGCCCAACGAACCTAATTGCTCTTACTCCTTCTATATCGTTTAAAATGTCAACTATTTTCTGCGCAGAGTCTCTGTACTGGGAAAAAACGATTATATTCTTGCATCTTTTTATCTCTTCTTTTATTATCTCCCTTAATTTTCCATACTTTGGATGTCTTGTTTCTATAGTTTTTGCGAGGTTTAACGCTTTTTTTATAAGTTCAGAATTAATTATTTCCTTTGCAGATTTTGCTTTCTGGTGTTTCAATCTCTCGAAATAATCCAAAAAAGGTATAATTCCCTGGGTTTCGAGAAGCTCCATCCCATGCTGAATTTTGATGGCTGAAGACTGCGCCATTATCCCTATGAAATACCTTTTATCCATCTTTCCATAGCTCTTATTCATATCTCTCCTTATTCGTGTTCCAAGCTCCAAAAGGCCTTTTTTAGATATCCCCAATGATGCACTCCTCAAGAAACCTATATTATGAAGAATTTTAAGTTTATTCTCTAGATATTTTTCCAGATATTTCCTTATCTTTTTATACTCCTCAGGAAAATCTACCTCGATCCACCCAATATCTATATCCTGAATATACTTTTTTATGTCGGGAGAACTGTCTGTTCTCACCTCTATGTTTTCAATGAAAAGATTCTCCAATACTTCATTGATCTTATCTTTTTGACTTCCTGGAGAAGCTGTAAGTCCTATTACCAGAGGATTTTTTCCTTTTTCCATGTATTTCTTTGCTATGAAGACATACGCATAATCGCCGATAGATCTATGTCCTTCATCAAAAATGATCATTGAAACATTTTCGAGATCCAATCTTCGAGAGATTATATCATTCTCTATGACCTGCGGAGTTGCAAATATTATTTTGTTGCCCTCATAGAGATCCTTTCTCGTAGACGGTGCTACGGTACCTGTAAAAAATTCCATCTTATCTATATTTAGAGTATTGGAAAATGTTTGGAAATGCTGCATGACGAGGGGTTTTGTAGGCGCTAAAAAGATTACCTTTCCGTCATGCTTCTGGAGCCTATAAACTGTCAAAAGTGCAGCAATTATAGTTTTCCCCAGTCCTGTAGGAAGAACTACCATAGAATTTTTTTCTCTGCAACTGTCGACAATTGTTTCCTGATATATCCTTGCCATCACTGTATCTTTTTTAACAAGAGGATGATCAATAAACTCCATGTCTTTTATTCTCAGTTTTTATATAAAAATACGATGGGAAGATCTGTTCTGAAGGTATAAAGCTTTATAAAGAAAAAAAATAAGGATTTTTAATGAAAATTCTGGCTTTGATCCCTGCGTATAACGAAGAAGAGAGGATAGGAAAAGTAGTAAAAAAGACGTTAAAGTACTGCGATGTCATTGTAATAGACGACGGTTCCATGGATGATACTGGAAAGAGAGCTGAAGAAAAAGGAGCTTTTGTAATAAAGCATGAAAAAAACAGGGGAAAAGGAGATGCATTGATTACCGGTTTTAACTATGCCTTGAAAAATAATTATGACATTATAATAACTCTGGATGCTGATGGGCAGCACGATCCTTCCGAGATCCCAAATTTTTTAAAAAAAATAGATAAATATGATATAATCATAGGTGCAAGAGATTTTAAGGAGATGCCTTTTCCTAGAAGGATCTCAAATACTATAACAACATTTTTATTGTCTCTGCGAACGCACCAAAAGATAGGAGACAGTCAGTCAGGATATCGATTGATAAAAACAGATGCTCTTAGGGGATTGGATTTTAAGACTGAAAGATTTATCCTGGAATCAGAGTTACTTGTAAGAGCAAAATGCAGGATTGGAAATGTCAGAATAAAAACTATCTATGCAGGTGAGAAAAGCCACATAAATAATTTAAGGGATACGATAAAATTTATAAAATTCTTGATACAAAGTTTATTATGGTGAAAACGATCGATAATGAAAAGATAGCTAAATTGCTTCTTTCTGGAGCAAAGATGACAGATAAACACTGCGAAAAGTGTTCTTATCCTTTATTTGAAAAAGATGGAAAAATATTCTGTATAAATTGTGGATCGGAAACAAAAGAAGACATGATAAATGAGAAAATAGAGTTTCTCTATAAAAAATTAAAAGACACAGAAGATGTAGAAGAAATAGAAAAAATAGGAAGAGCTATAGAGATTCTGAAAAAAATAAAATCATTTTAATTTTTCTACTATTCCTTTGTCTGCCTCTACCTTCAATTTATCTCCAGTTTTTATATTTTCTATATCAATTTTATCGATGCACGGGATACCAGCAAGTATAACACCGGTAGCAACTATCGTCTCTGTTTCCTTGTTTATTATCGCCTTTGGTGCGACTCCATTCATTTTTAACCCGTATATAACATAGGAACCGACAGTGGATCCTTTTCCGCGTGGAAATACCAATATTTTATCTTTGACGCATTTCCCTTCAAGTTCGTGTCCTTTTTCTATTACAATTCCTGTTTTCGCATCTATCCCTCCATAAAATCCTATGGGCTCCTTTGATACAATAGCTTCTCCTTCTGCAGTTCCAAGACTTATCATTCTTCCCTTCATCACAACACACCCTTTATTAACTCATCAATGTTATTAAAAACTACCTTCTGTTTACAGAATCCGGGCAAATAGTTTGCAGCCTTTCCTGAGTTTACTCCTGTAGTCTTGTATCCCATTTTTTCTATGGGTGATACTACCATGCATGTATCGCATACTATCTTTCCTCCCGCTTTTTCGATTATATCTGTATATCCCATAATAGTTGCTGTTTCTTTCATGGCTTTTGACGTGCATATCCAGAGGGGCTTTGATAATTTCTTCCCTCTGAGTTTTTCCGCTACTGTTGCTATCTCACGAAGGGATGCGTGAGGACATCCTAGAATTACAATATCAGCATCTTTACCTGTATTTAATTTCTCGTACGTTTCCTTAATTTCTTTACTGGTAACATCTACATTCTCCAATCCCTTTGTCTCCATGATTTTTGCTTCTGGTGTTAAATTTTCCGCATGGTACAACGCTACCGCTCCAGAAGCTGCCATTGCAGCTCCCAATGCTTTCAAATTATCTGTGTTTGCATCTTTTATTCCTTTGAAGTATGGAATTTTGTTTTTAACAAGTTTGCCAACATGGTACCCTAAAGCTCCAAAATCTGAGTTGCATTTAAGCTCTACCCCCACATTTATGACTATATTTGGTTTTCTATTCTCGTCGAGATGCAATCCGTAATTTGGTGTAACGCCGCATAATGCAGCTGCTAACGCTGACGGTCCTCCCTCTCTGTTTGTTCTCGCGCCGATAACTGAGTTTGAGAAGGATACTGCAGAGGACTCTGACCATGCGATGTGTTCTCCAAACCTCGGTAAGTTCCCAGCAAGATACGGTGTGCATGTTGCTGTCACAACTATCCCCATCTTTTTGAATGCATTCATGATTCTTATCTGGTTCTCAGCAAAATCTTTTGGAAACCCGAGCTCCTTCCAGTTTTCCATATCCATTCCAGCAGGGTTTAGAAATGTTAAAACCTTGACCTTAGCTCCTTTTTCTGCAAAATCCTCAAGAAAATCTCTTCCAGGATCACCTATGGATTTATAAGATACTCCAGCTACCTGAACGGATCCTACTGGTATCATTTTGTCTGCTCCGTAAATATCTCCGAGTCTCACTAGCAAACGAAATACTTTTTCATACACTTCTCCTTTCTCACCGTTTAAGATGAATTCTTCTTCTCTTGTCAGATACATGATATCATACTCCTACAATTCTTTACAATCTTATCTATCTCCTCTTTTTTAGCATTTTCTATGTGTATCCCTCCTATAGCTACTATAGTTGTACAATATTTTTCACATGCTTTCCCGGCTATGGATTTTAAAACAATATCATCATAATGCCCTTCTAGTCTAATGACACGCGGTGTTTTTTTCGGCTCGCAGATCACTATTCCTCCTATATGGGTCTTTTCTCCTCCACCTAAAATATATAATCTGTCATCTCCAATCTTTTTTTCTTCGAGCCATACCCTGTACTTCCCCTCACCCGACGTAATCATCCATATCTACCTTTGTATATTTTACCTTCTCGTATTTGATTGGATCGACGTCAGAAGGTATGGTGGCGTCTATACCTATCTTCGTTGTACGCGTCTTTTTTCCAGGCTCATGCTTCCCTGATGGGTCTAATGAGCTTCCAGGTTGATCCGAATAGATATATAAATCTCTGTCTCCTTGAAACCTTGTCGCTACTGCCCATTCCAATGCATTCGGATCGTATATGTCAACATCTTCATCTACGATCATGACATGCTTCATGCTCCCGTGTCCCTTGAAAGCGGCATCTATCGCTTTTTTAGGATCGCTATCATTTTTCTTTTCTATCTGGACTACTCCATGCAGCCA
>DAOVEQ010000034.1 GCA_030668905.1 Thermococci archaeon | reverse complement strand
TACTCTCCCTTCGGGAGAAAAAACTCGCAAAAAAGTGTATTATCCTCTAATTTCCAATTAAAATTCTCGTATCTTCCTATTATTTCTCTATAGGTGCCTCTCGAACTCAAAAATGGTATTGATTTTATTTTGAAATTTTCCATTTTTATGTTTTCTCTTTCTAATAACGAATCCAGATCTTTTTTTGTTTTTCCGTAAATTCTTGTTCTGTATCCTATTATGGGAAGAACAGGTGCGTATCTCTTTTCTCGTACTTCTTCTATATTCGAAGAGTTCACCTTTACGTAAGCTTTCTTTTCAAATTTCTCACTGCAAATTATGTCTCCTATCTCTATTTCCCAAAGATCCAAAGTTTCAAGCCTCTTTTTTAGCAATTCATTAAAGATAAAGCTCTGATATGCGTGGATGTACAAAGTTAAAATATCGGAAGGGAGTGACTTTAAAGCTTTTAAATAATCCTTTTTACGAATTAAAAACTTTAGAATCCTTTTTTCGTAAGTATTTGGATATTTTTCAAGAAGTTTATTAAATTCTTCGTTCTCTATCTCTTTTTCCATACCTTCTTTCATCAAAAGATTTTTTACAGCTCTTTCATAATCACCTTTTAGTATCTCGTGTCCTATTTTCTCATTACCGCCGAGCCTCTGCTCTCCAAAAAAGTTGGGGAATCCTTCTCCAATATCTTCTATTGCGTTAACATTCCTTACAATTACTTTGAATTTATTCCCCAGATGATCGCCTATTTTTATTCTATCCCCCCTTTCTATCTCTGAAATTTTTATGTTTTCCAGCTCTATTTTCAGATCCTCTTTTCTGATACCTTTAACGGATACTTTCTGTCTTGTAACTGCATTTTTATCCTTCAATCCTGCATAACCAAAATTTTTAAAAGGAAGATTTAAAATTCCTGCAATTTTCTTTATTGCATCTATCGTATTCTCATTCTTTTTTTCCAGCGTAAAAACTAAACAATCATTTTTTTTGTGTTTTATTTCAATTACTTCTTCTACACAAAAATCTTCTGGATAAAGTTTTATTGTTGGCATAATCAGAATAGGACTCATTCATCTATTTTATAGACAATAAATTTCTCTCCATCGAAGGCTACGTCAGTTTCCTGTACTTTAAAGAACATTGGATATATAAATTTAAGATTATCTTCGTATATCTCGTATCTCTTTCCTTTTTTAGAGCGAATTACATACTCCTGAAACTCGTCATTGTACCTTATGTTTTTGATCTCTTTAGGTTTTAGATCCTGGATACCTTCGCAGTACTTCTCCATTCTTTTAAGATAAATTGTCCTATTTCTTATATCGAGAAATATGAGTCTGCAGAACATAATCTGTGTGTAATAGCCCTGAAGCTCCTCCAGATGTGAAAATTTCTCGTAATGCTGCCTCACCAAAGTCTTTTGTTTTTCCTGTTCTTGGTAAAAGTCGCTGGTTTCCTTTACCTCTTTAATTATCTCTTTTTTTCTCTCCTGGAGCTTCTGGAGAATCTCTACAATATCGCCGACAATGACGTCTTTCATTATTAAAACTATCTCAAACTAGATATTTAAAAGTTTGGGAGGCGAGGCTGGATCATCAACTCCTCTCTAGATATCCCAACTTCACTACCTTTATCTTCTCGGAAGCATCAGTACGTCCCCAGTTCTCCTTTATTTCTTACTCTCTTATCGATAATATTGAAGATAAAGAGCCCGAAAATTACCCATGCTGCACCAATTACCAAAAGCCGTAAAACAGCGTCAAATACTGTGAAAGTCGAGACTTCACCGATTAAAAAATGCCGTATTGTGGTTATACCATAGGTTGTGGGCATGTACATCGAGATCTTCTGGAGTATGGACGGCAATACGGCTAGCGGATACGCTATCGGGGTAACTATTATTATGAATGAATACAGTATCTCTGATATTATCCATCCCTCCTTGAATATAAGGACCAGAGAAGAGAGAAGTATCCCTAGTCCATACAGCGAGATCATCATTATCCCGATTATAAGTAACGACGGTAAGATCCCACTTATATCGAGTACCAGACCAAATATAAAATATATTATAACAGACTGCATGAGGATAATTAATCCCTGATGTATGGTAGAATGTAGAGCCATACCCATGACATATACCCATCGTGGCACGGGTGCTGCGAACACCTGCTCCAGAGTACCGTACCACTGTTCTTTTCTTAAGGCAAATCCCATTCCCCAGACAGCTGTTTCAAGAAATCCCATGAATATATATCCGATTACAGTGTATGTTATCAGATCTCCTGTCCCCGTGAGTTTTTCAAGGTTTTCTGAGTATTTTCCACCGACTATCGCTATTCCGTAGAGTATAAATGGAAGAACAAATATCAAAGGCTCAAATAACCCTCTAATAAAATCTACCCTGTATGTTAATTCTATCTTCCACTCCTTTATATTCTCAGCGTTCATCGCTCTTAAATAATGTCTAATTTCCATTTCTATCACTAATACATGGATATTATTCCAGATTTTCTTGCCCTCTTTTCAATATAAAAAAATATATAGTAACCAAGAACAATTAGCCCTATATCTATAGCGAGCAGTATTACAACATTTTGCCAGAGATTGATAAGACTCTTATCCAGAAGCATTATGCCTCTCACCACGGTAAGAGCATATGTTAAGGGTATAACGAGAGATACCATTCTTATCCATGGGTTTATATTTACAGGGTACCTTACAGGAGAAAATAGGTAAAACAAATATTCTATCGTATGAATCAAACTGTGAGATTGTTTTATCTGTATTGTAATACCGGCTAAAGCTATTGATAGCCCATAGAGACCCAACATCAAAAGGATCACGATCAACATTATTGGCAGTATCTGGTTTACAGCTACATCCAGTCCAAAGATAATTATGCAGATAAAAATCTGCATCACGGCAAACAATGTTGATGTTACCGCTTCATTTAACGCTTTGCCGAGGAGTATAGGTATTTTTGAACACGGACTTCCAAGTATTAATTCAAGAGTGCCCCAGTAAGACTCCTCTCTCAGGCTATTGCTCATCCCATACAACGCAGAGAGTACGTATGTATTGAGGACAGCACCTATGAGTATGTACGGCATGAACTGTGTAGTTCCTGTCAGATCCGAGAAAGCCTCACTTTCCATCCCTCCGACCAATGCATTCCCCTGAAATATAAAAGGCACAGCCCAGAATATTGGAAAAATACACCAGAATACTAACTCCATGGGATAGCACAGCAGTATCTTCAAGCACTTTTTAATCTCTGCAGAGATAATACTAAGATTATAAAAGCTATTCATGCTCATCCTCCAGCTTCGATCCTGTCAGATGGACAAAAACATCTTCTAATGTAGGCCTCGTAACATTTACAGAGAGAATTTTTGCCCTTTCTTTTACATCTTTAAGTACATCGTCCATTATATCTTCGGTATTTTCGTGCAAAATCCTTATTTTAGTGTAGTTCTTCTTATTTTTTATGTGAGCATTGAAGTTCTCTAGTTTGTCTATATTTCCGATGCATTTTATTTCAAGAGCTTCGTTTTTCGATACGTTTCTTTTCAAGTTTTTGGATGTGTCCACGACTATTAACTTTCCTCTGTCAACGAATGCTATCCTATCACAGAGTTGATCAGCTTCATCCATGTAGTGAGTGGTCAGGAGGATCGTTTTCCCTTCTTTTTTATTGAGATCGTTCTTTATAAATGACCTGAGAAACATGGAGAATGAGGGATCGAGACCCAGTGTAGGTTCGTCAAGCAGGAGTATTTTCGGATCATGGAGAATAGCTCTTGCTATAGAAACTTTCTGTCTCATTCCTGTAGAATACTTCTCCAATCTTTGATGCTGCTTTTCTTTCAGATCCATAATATCCAGGAGATAATCTATCCTTTCTTCAGCATCCTTTGATGATAAGCCATAGAGACTTGCAAAGTACTTGAGATTGTCCCTTGCAGAGAGTTTCCAGTACAGAGTTCTTTCACCTCCTGTCGTTATTCCCAAGATCTTTCTTACACTTATAGGATCTGTTATTATATCGTGACCATCGATCGTTGCAGTTCCTTCGTCGGGAATCAGTAATGTAGCAAGGCATTTGACCAATGTAGTCTTTCCCGCACCATTCGGACCCAAAAGACCAAAAAGTTCTCCCTTCTTTACTTTAACACTGATATGATCTACCGCCAGGATATCTTCCTTTTCTCTTCTCAAAAGCTTTCTCTTTCCTTTTTTTACAAATTTTTTAGTAAGATCTGAAACTATAATATTATCCATATAAATCACTCCTAAAAATATAGCTAACACTAATAAAAAAACTGCCTGTGCAAAAAGAATATCAGGCACTCATAGAATTAAATTTTTCAGATTCTTATATAAAAGTTTCGGTGAATGGGAGTTCGTTTTTAAACGGAAATTATCTCATCGAAAATGTAAAACTGCCTGACTACCTATTATGTTGAAAGGTATTCTTCTACTTTTATCTTTAATCCAGGGATGCATGTTTTCATAATCTCTAAATGTGTCATTGCTGACTATTTTCAATCCTCTTTCTTCTGCAAATTTTAGTAGCGCATCATCCGCCTTTACCTGTGCAGGAGCCTGGATCACCTTCTCTTCATCGATCAATTTTTCAAATCTTTTTTTATCTCCTTCGGGGATTATATGTCTCAAAGTAGCATCAACGATTATTATCGGATTATACCCCTTATCTTCTAGTTCCAATTTTATTATTTCTATGTTTTCAATATCCGGTTTTCCTTCTTTTTTAGACATCCAGGCAACATTTGAACCGTCTACAAGGATCTTTTCCATTTTATATTTTATCTCTATACTCGAGTATCTGTCATCGCAGTTTATCTGGGGATACGTTTTGTCATTGTAAGAATAATTTTTTGCCTGCCCCTTCTGTATCTTCACGAGATCGCCTTTGCCGAGTTCGTTTACCAGGATTGAAAGTTTACCCCATAAGTTCACTCTGAGAGTTACTGGATTTTCTGTGTCTTTAGCTCTTATGCTCCCGAGACTCCACTTATCCCCTTCTTTTACACTCTTGTCCACTGAAACTACTTTTACAGTCGTATTTACAAAGAATATATCTCCAGGATTAGATTTCAATCTTTTTACGATCTCTCCCACTTTCATATCACTAACTTCATCCATAATATTAATGAAGGGGATTTATTAAAAAGGTTTTCGAATTCAAATTATTAAACCATAATTACTTTACCTGCTCCACCTTCAATATATTTTTCTGGATACAATTTTTTTATTTCTGACTTAAATTGAGTGCAGTGAGTAGCACAAACTAAATTCAAATCTTTTAACAAGCCAAACTCTCTGAATCCGTGCAATCCGCCGATAAGAGCATAGACATCTCCAAAATTTGAGGCTGCATTAAGTATATTTCCTACTCCAGAATGTGAACATCCTGCGATCACGACTATGCCTTTTTCTGTTTTAACTGCGAGAGACTGTTCTATGCCGCTAAGCTCTCCTGTAGAAAAGACATTTTCATGGATTTGGAAAGGGTCTTTGACACTAGTTACCTCTTTAGCACCACGAGGTTTAGGAAATGAGCTCGGAACATAAACTTTAACATTTTTATTTATTTTAAGAAAATCTGAAAGTCCGCCGGTATGATCCCAATGGGAATGCGAAATAAATATCTCGTCAATAATACAGGGATCGATACCTAACTTTTCCATATTATGGAGCAGTATCAAACCATTGGCTCCTGTGTCAAAAAGAATTTTTGGGGTGTTTTCTATTTCTACTAGACAGGAAAAACCCCAGTCAGCTTTAAGATCTTTTTTGTAGGCTTCATTATCATAAATTATAGTAATTTTCATTTTAATCCTCCTCAGTCCACCAGACATGAGCATGGCAGTTATCAATTGAAGCTGGGAAATTTAGAAGGATAGTATAAGGTACCTCATTGATAGATCCTTCCCAAGATAACTTATTTCCAGACCTTTTAAAATGATCATCTAAAAAATCTAATCCAAGAGATCCTAAAATAAACAAACTACTAATTAACAAACAAAGGCTCTTTCTTGCAGCATATTTCTTAATAGATAACACTTTCATGCGATCATCTGGTTACACTTTATATTACTACACTTCCACATAAAAAGTTTTGGAAAGTAATTTTTAAAAATATACTGCACAAAGATGGAAAAATTTTTTCATTTTAACCACCTCGCAGAATCAGCTTTTATTTTATGTGTTTTTCACTCAAAACAATCATACCCTGCGGAAATCTTTTTGCCATTTCGATTTCTTTTTCATCCATAAAAAAAGATGTATCTTCCGTTAAACGATTGAGAACGGGCTCGAGTTCTATGAACTTTTTTATATGTAATCCTGCGTCTATGAGCGAATTAAAATAATCCTGAAGAGGTCTTCTGTATGTTATGAATTCGAAATCGTCCTCTTCATTCCATTTCCAGCGTTCAGGACCCATATAAAAATATGAAGGATTGTTATTCTCTTCTGGCCATAACTCTGTAGCACCCAAAGCAAACCAAAATGGATTCACACTACTAAATAGAAATCTGCCACCATCTTTGAGAACTCTAAAAACCTCTGAAAATACTTTGTCAATTCTTTCTACATAAGATATGGCGGCGGCAGAGAATACAAGATCGAAAAGATCGGAAGAAAAAAGGGATAGATCTTCCATATCCCCCCGTACAAAGTTTACATTCGCATTTTCTTTTTCAGCGTATTTACAACCTATCGCGATCTGTTCCTCCGAAATATCGAGACACGTGACATGAGCCCCCTGTTTTGCCATTGCTATCCCGCACTGACCAGCTCCAGAGCCGATCTCCAATACTTTCAACCCTGAAACGTTTCCCAGAAGATTCAATTCGTTTTCCATGGGGTATGCTTCACTTAAATAATGAGCAACATTACAGTTAAATCTGCATTTTTTCTGATATCTGCGAGCATGCTTGTTCCATGACCTCCGATTTTCATTTGACATTTTTCCCTCTAATAGTTTGATTATCTGTATATAATTTGGGTCAAAAAGAAGTCTCATCTGACAAAAAGAGTTGTTTTTGTTGTTTTTTTAGGAAGTCTCTTTGCGTCTACGATCAGATAATCTTTTATAGCATAAAAGGCTCCAAAGGGAACGAGAATAAGTCCATTTTTGTCAGTTATAAGTTCTTCTTTTATTTGTTCAGTGGATGGATCAACGATAAAAGCCATGATTTTTCCAGTGTCCTCATCTACAATAATGTCAAAGAGAGTACCGATCTCATGACCCTGTTCTGTAACTACCCTTCTGTCTCTGAGTCTACTTGCTGCGATTTTTGCCATAATGTTTTATTTTATTTCATTGAAAAATAAAAAGGTTTCTATGTGTTAGTAAGAAAATATAACTGACAGTAATAAGATACGGGAAAAATATATAAAGTAAATTATTGTGGTAATAATATTCGGTGATACTATGAAAAAACTTTTCACATCTGAATCTGTAACTGAAGGACATCCGGATAAGGTGGCTGATCAGATCTCTGATGCTATACTGGATGCAATAATAGCAAAAGATAAGAACTGTAGAGTTGCTTGCGAGACTTTAGTGAGTACGGGGTTATGCCTAGTTTCTGGCGAGATAAGTACCGATACATACGTAGATATGCGAAAAATAGCAAGAGAGACCATAAGAGATATAGGATATATCAAGCCTGAGTACGGTTTTGATTATGAAACATGTGCTGTGTTGGCAGCTATAGACGAACAGAGTCCTGATATAGCTCTTGGTGTCGACAAAGAAGATCAGGGAGCTGGAGACCAGGGTCTAACATTTGGTTATGCAATAAACGAGACAGAGAACTTGATGCCTATGTCTCTGGATTTTGCTCATAAGCTCACAAAAAGGCTTGCAGAAGTAAGAAAAAAGAAGATATTGGATTATTTGAGACCTGATGGGAAGTCTCAGGTGACTATAGAGTATGATAACGATAAGATGCCAAAGAGGGTAGAAGCCGCTGTTATCGCGGCCCAGCATGACGACATAGATATAGACAAAGTAAGAGAAGACATTAAAGAGCACGTTATTGAAGCAGTTATCCCATCAGAGTTATTGGATAACGAAACTAAGTA